>JAIUYC010000310.1 GCA_020216575.1 Coleofasciculus sp. S288
AAGCGCTGCGTAGAGTCGTGCGTTATTACAGCCAAAGTACAAAACTTTGAAGTGAAATTATAGACCTTTCCAAAGCGCTTACTGCTATTGCCGCCATTTAGGGTTTCCTAAAACACCTATTCAGTCATCGAAAGCTGAGATATTTTGATGTAGCCAGTAACTCCTTACTGGTAAAAGCAATCACTAGCGATTAGCTCTCGATCGCCTCGAGCCGAAGCATTACTGAATTGACAGTCCAGACATACTTAGCAAAGTGAAAAACCTTGTAAGTTCGTGCGTGTTCTCATGGTCAATGCTTTATTATTAAGAAATTTTGAGTTGCACAGTCTCATGAGGTTATTGCTATCTATTTTCGATAACCCAGCTACACTACAGCAACCTTCTCAACGCTGTCAAGGACTAATCGAAAATTTTTATCATCTGTTGACTATCTCGCGCTCGGTCAAAGCACTTTTTTATTTATCGATTTTTTTTTCAACCCCAGGCGCAGCAAGCTGTGTAATGGATTTACCATCCCACCAGATGTTTTTAAGGATACAAATCTTCATGTCTTTGACTTGACACTGGTAAAACTGCCGTTTTAAGATTAGCGCTTGCTATTGCGAATAATTATTAAAAAGCAGAGTGTAACCGATAACCCGATAGAACTTACGCTAATTGAGACTTCAGAAGTTACCCATAGAGCCGTCGTGGTGGGCATTGTCTACCACCTGACTTGTAGAGGGTAGAGGTAGAAGAGGTAGAGGTTATGCGTATGTCCTAATTCCGGTTGCCTCGATTGGGTGTGAGGAAGAGGAATCCATGAAACTGTATCTACCGTTTTTCTACGCTGCACTAGTTAGTATTGGCATCATGCCACCAGTTGTGGCGAAGCCTTTGATTTTTGAGGCTGACGCGACGCCGAACCTGGCATCAGCAGTACCCATACCAGAGGAGGAAATAGCGAAAACTTCTGCCAATCCTCCCAGTTCTCAATCGTCTCAGTCCCCAAACGCCGATCGCCAATCTTCAATTACAGAGATTCCCCGTCTCAGTGAGATAAAGCGTCCCCTGACTAGTGTCGAGGGACTATTTCAGGAGTCGCTACCCACAACAGCCGATTCATCACCAATCGCACAAGTTGAAGCGGAAGTCGTAAAAGTGACAGGTGTACGGCTTAACTCAACAGGCGTCGCCTTTGAAGTTATCTTAGAAACTTCAGATGGGACGATACTGCAAGCCTCTACTTCAACTGAGGATAATACTTTAATTGCAGACATTCCCAATGCCGTGCTGGCGTTGCCGGGTGAAGATGAGTTTCGCGCTGACAACCCCGCCGAAGGCATTACCTTAGTGACAGTGACACAGGTGGATGCCAATCGTATCCGAGTCGCAGTGACAGGAGAAACAGCCGTGCCAACGGTACAGGTGCCGGCGTCTGAGAGCGGATTAGTTTTGAGTGTGACTCCCTCTGTCTTACAGGAGGAAGCAGAAGTTGAAGAAGAAATTGAAATTGTCGTCACCGCCACGCGAACAGAACAAGATATTTTGAATGTACCGCGCTCAGTGACGGTGATTACCCGCGACGAGATCGAGCAACAGTCAAAGTTGACACCGAACTTATTTGACATTCTAGGGAATACCGTTCCCGGTTTCGGGGCTCCTAACCAAAGCGATCGCAACAATGCCCAAACGCTTAGAGGGCGAAATGCACTAATTTTGATTGATGGGGTTCCTCTAGACTCTAATTTAATTGGCTCAACTGGTTTGAGGGGCTTTGACCCGTCAATCGTTGAGCGGATAGAGGTAGTCAATGGTCCGACAGGGATATATGGCTCCGGAGCAACGGGTGGGGTCATCAATATTATCACTCGCCGCCCAGAGGAAGATTTTACAGTACGAGCAGAGTTAGGTGTCTCTGCTCCTTTAGGAGAACTTCAAGGAGATAGTTTCGCTTACGATTTAGGTGCTGGAATTTCTGGCACAGAAGGTGATTTTGACTACTTGATTAACCTTGCCGCTCAATTCACGAATCAGTTCTACGATGCTGAGGGCGATCGCATTCCTCAAGATGTCCCGACTTTAGCTGAATCCACAGTCTTGAATGGATTTGGACGGTTAGGATTTGATATTACAGACGAGCAACGACTACAGCTTTCAGTCAATCATGCCAGAGACCGCCGAGATGTGAACTACCTCACCGATCCAACTGTCCGAGACATTCCAGGCAGGCAAAAAGCCAGAGCATTGGAAATCGATCTTGACTTTGGCGATCTCGAAAGACCTGGAAATGTTGTAACCAATATCGACCTTAACTACGCTCACGACAACTTATTGGGTAGTCGTTTACAAGCGCAGGCTTATTACTACAACGGCGCAGTAAGAAGTTTACCGTCTGACGGTCGAAACGGTGGTTTTCTCGATAGCATCACCTATGCTGAGTTTAGGGCAGAAGCCTATGGAGGACGACTTCAAATCGAAACTCCAATAGCTCAACCGCTCGCATTACTCTGGGGAGCTGACTATCGCAATGAACGCAACGAACGGATTGTTGACATTCTCGATCCCGTTGCCTTTGATGAAGATGAAGTGGCGCGTTCCATTGAACAACGGACTCAGTTCCCGCCTTATTTCATCGATCAGATCGGGCTATTTGCTCAGCTCCAATGGGATGTTAGCCCTAGCTTCACCCTCAGCGGTGGCATTCGTCAGGAGTTTTTGGGACTCGGTGTTGATGATTACACTACTCTCTCTGGTGATGATATTGAAGGTGGAAACGTTAACTTTGATGCAACGGTGTTCAATGCTGGGGTAGTCTATCGTGCCACCGATAATGTCAGCCTATTTGCCAGCTTCTCTCAGGGATTTTCTGCTCCGCTATTTTTTACCCTTGCTGCTCCGCCCCCTGGCTTTTCGGTTGACGAAGGATTTGAGGGGCTTGAACCCCAAAAAGTTGATAACTATGAAATCGGAGTACGGGGTCGATGGGGGAATTTGCAAGCCTCACTTGCAGGTTTCTATACTTACTCCGAGCTGGGAGCTTTTCTGCAAAACATACCTGGAACTCCAAATTCCAGACTGGTTCGAGCGCCACAGCGCAACTACGGTATTGAAGCCGCTCTAGATTGGCAGCCAACGGCACAGTGGCGGATCGGTGGCACCGTTGGTTGGAATGAGGGCGAAGCCGATGAAGATGATGATGGTGAATTTACCGCACTTGGCACATTCGACGTGCAACCCTGGAAGCTAACGGCATACGTTGAGCATCAAACCACACCAACCTGGAGCAATCGCCTACAGCTTCTGTATTCTGGCAACCGCGATCGCGGCTTTGAAGCTGGAGCCGATGGACTTCCGATCGAAGACTACATTACCCTCGACCTGGTTAGTCAGCTCCAAATTGGAGACGGAACGTTGTCTCTAGGAATTGAGAACTTGTTGGATAATCAGTATTTCCCAGTATTTTCCCAGGTATTATCGGGTTTTGATGATACCGATTATCGAGCCGCACGGGGACGACGGGTGAGTCTGACCTATTCAATTTCCTGGTAAATCAATATGTAGGAAGGGGCATAGACGTGAATGTTCAAGCTTCAAGCAGAAAGAGAATAAGTCGCATGGTTCGGCAGGTTTTGTGGGCAGCACTTGCCTTCATCTTGATTTCTGCCTGTGGCACCGATCCTTCTCATGTCGGGACTGTTCACAGCCCAGATGCTGCTGAGCAAACTGCCCCTGCCGATACTGTTCGCCGGGTTAAGCATCTGATGGGGGAAACTCAGGTTCCTGCTTATCCTAAACGAGTTGTTGTCTTGAATAACGCACATCTGGGAAATGCTATAGCCTTGGGCACCATTCCCACAGGTGCTGCAATTGGACTAGACCAGACTTATCTAAAGCCATACCGTGCCTACCTAGACGACCAGAATAGAACAGCACCTATCTTGGTTGGAAACAGTGTTAATCCGAACTTGGAGAAAATTTTATTTTTAAAGCCGGATTTAACCATCGGTTTTGACTATCACAAATCGATTTACGAGCAATTGTCACAAATTTCTCCGACAGTCTTATATGACAGTTCTGACATCAACAGAGCTTGGAAGGATCTTGTGCGTATGTCAGGTGAAGCGTTGGGACAAGCCGAAGAAGCCGAGAAATTGCTAAGCGATTATTATCAACGGACTCAAGAACTCAACAAGCAGATAGAAACACAAAATTTGGAACTATCTGTGTCGGCTGTTCGAGTTGATCAAGATCTAGGACTCATCAACCTTGTGCTTAAAGATTCATTTCCTGGCACCATTTTTCAAGATGTGGGACTGTCGCGTCCTTCAGCACAAAATAAAGATGGAGATCTTGAAAACATCTCAGTTGAACTCATTTCTCATATTGATGGTGACGCTCTATTTTTGATTACCTTCAAAGATGAAGAAAATTTGGAGCTAGTCAATCAATTGAAGCAAAATCCGCTTTGGTCGCAATTGCAGGCTGTCAAGCAGAACAGAGTATATCAAGTAGATGCAGACCGCTGGTTTGGCTACAACATTATCTCAGCAAATTTTGTCTTGGATGATTTGTTTAAGTATTTAATTGAAGAGGAATAATCTCAATGCCGAACCATGTTTTATTTGTTTGCAAATCCTGCAATTCGGTTCATTCAGATGATGTAGACTACAAGCAATCGGCAGGAGCCTTTATGCTTAGAAAATTAGCCACACTACATCAAGTCTGGTCAAGAAAAAATGAATTAGAGATTCGACCTGTTGGTTGTTTGTGGACTTGTAGCCGTCCCTGTGCTGTTGCTTTTTCAGGAGTAAACAAAGCCACCTATCTGTTTACCAATGCATCAGATAAGAGTGCAGAAGCACTACTCCAGTTTGGCGAACTCTACCTCGACAGCGACGATGGTAATATACCTTGGAGCAAATTGTCCGAACCTCTTAAATCAGGAGAATTAGCACGGATTCCGCCCGTACCTCAAAATTAGTCGCATTGAATGAAAATTCCCCTCAAACAGTACGTGCATCTATTGGCGGCGTATCTGAAGCCGCAGCAAAGCCGCGTCATCTGGCTGGCGCTCACCTTGTTCGGTAGCATTGCTCTGCAAATCCTCAATCCCCAACTGTTAGGTTACTTCATCGACACAGCAGTATCTGGAGGAGCGCAACACGCTCTGTTGACGGCTGCGCTGCTGTTTATCGGCATTGCTTTGCTAACTCAGGTGATGTCTGTTGCTGCGACGTACTTTGGAGAAAACGTTGCCTGGAGTGCAACCAACGCCCTGCGAGTTGACTTAGCAGAACACTGTCTGCGACTCGACCTATCCTTCCACAAATCCCGCACGCCAGGAGAGTTGCTAGAACGCGTCGATGGAGATGTCAATGCCCTATCTCGGTTCTTTTCTCAACTGGTCATTCACATCTTAGGCAACGGCATTCTACTGCTTGGGATTTTAATTGTCCTGTTCTTCGAGAATTGGCTGGCTGGCGCGACTCTGAGTGTCTTTTCCCTCATTGCTCTAACATTATTATTGGGGCTGCATTCCTTCGCCATTCCACTTTGGGCGGCTTATCGTCAGATGAGTGCAGAGTTTTTTGGTTTCCTCGGAGAGCAACTAAGCTGCTACGCAGCTAAATTTAATAAACAGCATTACCCTTATTTTTAATTTTGCGCTCCTATTTAATAACAAGACCCCCTTCATTTAACAATTTATTTAACAACTCTTCTAGCTGTTCTACTGACTCAAATAGTCGATGAGCTAAATAGGGCTTGCTGAATAAGTCGGCATGCTACTAACGTGTGTACCGTGTTTGGCGGCCGAACCTTGATTGGAAATGTTGGGAACAAGAGGGTCTA
>JAIUYC010000311.1 GCA_020216575.1 Coleofasciculus sp. S288
CAGTGGGAGAGGTGTTGGGGGCAGGTGTGGATTGAGACATAGCCCCATTTTAGCGACTGACCCAAAAGGGGTTAGGGGCTAGGAAAAGTTTAAGAAAAGTTTTACCAATTTAAGCTGTATTGCCCTTAGCAATTGCGATCGCGCTTTTAACTGGCATTGGAGATGAGATGCGATTTCGGTGACACGGCGAGTAGTTAGTGGGGGATAAAAGTTTATTTCTCGTGGCAATTGAAGTGGAGTTCCCACTAATTACTAACCCTGAACTACTAACTCCGTCGATAGGCTTTTCCTCCTACCCTTGAGAAAGAGATTGGCTTCTACGCCACCGACTTGGTGAAGGCGATCGCATTTGAACAAGAAGCGGTGGTGCAAATTCACTTGCAACCTTTGGCAGTAGAAGCATTAAAGTTCAGATAAGGAATCATAGAGAACTTTAAGCTAACGTATATCTTAACTGTATAGAGGTAGATGTGAACGCTCGCGATCAATCAAAAGAACAGTTAATCAGGGAAATCGCACTACTGCGCCGAGAAGTTGCCGAACTTAAAGCCACAAAAATTGCTTTCGACGCTCAACACGAGCTACTGAGAACTTTTATATCAATGATGCAAACGGCAACTGGAACGCTGATGCTCCGCTCGATGTTGCAACAAGCGTTAAGCATTTCCCGCCGATTAACCAAAGCTGACGAAGGCAGCCTGTTTTTGATAGATGCTGAGGGCAGGGTTACCGAAAGTATCTTAGCTCGTGGTGCCACCATCCGAGGTCAGAAGCAACGGTTAATTAGCGAGGTTCTGGACAAAGGTTTAGCCGGCTGGGTCATCCGCCACCGCCAAGTAGGACTAATTGCCGACACAACCCAAGACGAGCGCTGGCTGACGCTACCCAGTGAACCTTACACCGTTCGCTCTGCACTGGGCATTCCTATCCTTAAGGGCAAAGAGTTGTTGGGTATTCTCACTCTCATGCACTCTGAGCCAGGGCATTTTACCCCTCAATCTGCCCGCTTAATGCAGATGACGGCTGAACAAATGGCTCTGATTCTTGATAATGCCCGACTTTATAGCAAACAGCAACAACTCAAGCAGGAAACCCCTCCAACTGAAGACTTTCACCCAATAGCCGAACAGTTATCCAATCGAGAGGACTTCTCTGTGATCGGCATTTACATCATTTTTGGGGAGGGCAATTTTCTATACGCTAACCATCGGTTAGCAGAGATTTTTGGATATACATTCGGCGAACTTGTCTCTTTAGAATCTATCCTCGACCTGGTAGCACCAGACAACCGTCATTTGGTCGCCGCACAGCTTGATCGGTGTTTTCAGGGACAAAGCAGGGAACTCTCCTGTAAATTTCCAGGACAGCGAAAGGATGGCAGTTTGATTGATGTAGAAGTTTATGGAACGAGAACAAAACTTTATGGCAAATATGTGGTTATCGGTGTTCTGCGATTGATTTGATGAACGCGATCGCACAACTGCTATATGAACTCCCCCAACCTCTGCGATCGCGGGTCAGGGGAATTTCTTTTGCACTTTAGGGGCTATACCCCTTGCTGTAAGGCTTCCAAGCTGGAAAATAAGGCACAACAGCTAATTTAATCTAGCCACGCATCAATCTCACGACCTTTGAAGCTGACGCGCGATCGAGAGTCCTTGATAGTTCTTTGGTCGCCGCCGCCCCGATCTCGACTCACTTGCGGTTTGTACAAGTTCTCAACTGAGGATTGTTTGGGTTGAGACGGAGATGCCTGCGGTTTGGACTTGGTGCGTAAGTTTTGTGTTTGAATCGCTGTCCTGACAGAGCGCAATCGTTCATGAGCTTCATTCAGTTCTTGGAGCTTGTTGTGAGCTTTTTGCTGTAAACGGGGATGACCAGCAAAACGGTCAGGATGCCAAACCCACGTTAAATCAAGGTAACCTTGATGAATTTCCTCCGGTGAAGCTCCCGGCTCCAAATCAAGAATTCTGTAGTATTGTTCGGTTTCTAGCATCTACAACACATCCTAGGGTGGTAGGTTGTGACAGGAACATCGTGACAAAAATCGTAATTTTAAGTCTGAAGGGACTGAAGGGGAGGGAGAGCCAAAAAACACATCAGTTTAGGAAATATATATTTTGTAGGTTTTCTTTAACGTAAGTTCACGCTCTCACAGCAACTCATTACACTCTATTGTTTACGCAGTTCATGAAGCTCTAATCCCGGCTTAGGGTTTGGAAATTTGTATAGTATTCCAATAGGACTCCAATGATTTAGCCTTGCAGGAGCGACTGACCGCCATCAATCCACATCTCAGTGCCAGTAATATGACTGGAGGCATCTGAAGCCAAGAATAATACCAACTGGGCAACTTGCTCCGATGTGCCGGGCTTGCCGTCGGTTAAGGGGATTTCTCCTTCAGGAAACTCGACGGGTTCCTTGACTTGTTCCAAATCTTGGCGATCGGTGCTTTCTTCGATATCCGTCTCAATTGCCCCTGGACAAATGACATTCACCCGAATTCGGTCTTGGGCAAGTTCCAGTGCAACCATTTTGGCAAAGGCAACCTGAGCAGCTTTGGTGCAAGCATAGGCAGTTGCCCCCGTGTTGCTAAACATTCGCGTTCCATTAACAGAGGAGGTGATAATTACGGAACCGCCCTGTTTTTTCAGATAGGGTACGGCATACTTAACTGTGAGGTAAGTACCCGTGAGATTAACGTTAATCGTTTTATCCCACTCTTCGGGGTCGAGTTCCTCCAATGGTGCCCAAACACCGTTAATCCCAGCATTAGCAAAGACAATATCGAGTCGCCCCCACCGCTCTACCACTTGTTGCACAGCTTGTTGCATTTGGTCAGGTTTGGAGATATCCGCCTTCACTGGCATTGCTTCACCCCTAGCATCCTGGATTTGAGTGACGGTTTCTTTGAGTTCCTCCTCACTCCGACCCAGTGCTGCCACTTTCGCGCCTTCTTTGGCAAACAGCAAGGCAGTTGCTTTGCCGATACCGGAACCAGCACCCGTAATTAACGCGACTTTTTCTGCCAGTTGCATCAGCTTGTTCTCCCTTTAATTAATTTCCTAACCCGTTTGTTAGTAGCGTTTAGTGGCTGACATACTTAAAGAATCGACTCTCCTCATAACTATTCAACTCCTCCTGGTAGAGGAAAGCGAGTTTCTTTTCGTCAAATTTATTGAAAAACTCCTCCCAGGCAATTTCTTCAAGAGAGTCCTCGCCGCTATAGCTCTTTTTTTCCTTCAAAGAGACTGCGGTTTCTCAGAACCTATACAATCTTTAAACGTCAGCTATTTTAGGACTAACATCGCCCTCAGGATAACAAGGCTCACGGATAACCTCTTCTCCCTTTAGATGTAGGTTGTGTTATTGTGCTTTTTCCTTGTCACACTCCCCTCAAACTTTCCCTACCACCTCTTTCCTACCCGTGAGGAAATAAGTAGTCATTTCCCCTTTGCCTTTGACTTGAATGACACCCCGCTCCTCAAACCAATAGTTTTCTCGCAAGCGTTCGTAGGTTGCGGCTGTGACTTGAATCTGTCCTGGCACACCGTGGGATTCCATACGGCTGGCGATATTCACTGTGTCTCCCCACAAATCGTAACTAAACTTTTTGATGCCAATCACGCCTGCCACGACAGGACCGGTATGGATACCAATGCGGATGTTGAGTGCTTTTCCCTTTTCTTGGCGGAATTGAGCAATTGCCGCTTGCATGTCCAGTGCCATGTTTGCGATCGCTTCTGCATGGTCTGTCCGCCGCATCGGTAGTCCTCCGACTACCATATAAGCATCGCCAATCGTCTTGATTTTCTCCAGGGCGTGCTTCTCACTGAGGCGATCGAACGTTGAGAAGATTTGACTGAGTAAGTTGACCAATTCAATGGCACTCAGAGAGGCAGCTAGTTGCGTAAAGCCAACGATATCGGCAAACATGACACTGACTTCGGCAAAGTCTTCAGCAATCGTGCGAATCTCCTGCTTAAGACGCTCTGCGATCGCTTCTGGCAAGATATTCAGTAATAGGCGTTCAGTCTGTTTCTGTTGCTGGTGCAGCGCTTCTTCTGTCTCTAGGCGCTTGGTAATATCTCGGAAAATCGCACGAGTGGCAACCGGCTGCCCCTCTATAAACTTACAGTTGACATTCCCTTCCACCGAGACTTTTTTGCCGTCCTTGCTAACAAATGCCGCTGTAATTTGATCGATTGTTTCTCCCGACATGAGCCGACACAACAGTTCCAGACAATCGGGTTTACAATCGGGATGAAGAATGTCAAACACATTGAGCTGTCGCACATCCGCTTCGCTATATCCCAGTGTCTCTCGCCAAGCCCGATTGACATAAATAAACTGACCATCAGCAGTACAGGATTGAATCAAATCTGTGGCGTTTTCAAACAAATCTCGATATCGTTCTTCGCTCTCTTGGAGTGCCTGTTCAGCTTGTTTTCGCTTGATAAATTGACCCAGTTGATTGCCAATAGCCGCCATCGTCTCCAGCAAGGTTTGATCACGCCTTTGAACCTCGCGGCTGAAGAACGTCATAACTCCCAACACTTCACCATCACTCTGGATGGGAAAACTAAACGCCCCATGCAGTCCGTCCTGAAAGGCAGCTTCTTTTCGCGCAAAATTAGCATCTTCAACACTATCAACAAACCAGTGAGGGGAACGGGTTGCCCAAACGTAACCGGGTAATCCAGCTCCTAGTGTAAAGGTGGTCTGCTGAGTTGCGATCGCAAATCGAGGAATAGCAACCCCTGGCTGTACCCACAGTTCTACGCACCGTAGCTGAGTAGATTCACTCACTGAAGCTCCGAGGTACTCACCTGCTGTCCAAAGTTCGCCCACATCCCATTCCAGAGTTTTACAAATAGCTTGCAGGATTTTTCGGGGTGTCTCCCTGAGGGGCGTAGACTCTGACAAAATGCGGGTGATGGCATACTGGGCAGCTAAGCGCTGTTGGGCAAGCTTTTCCTCCGTCACATCCCGACCAACATAGGCAAAATTCTGTACGTCTTCGATATCGGTTTGAATGGCTGAACAGGAAAAGGCGACATAAACCTTTTTCCCCGTTTTAGTCCGACAAACAACTTGCGATCGCGCTAAGGGAGAAGGATTATCTTGAGATAAGGATGTTTGGTGTAATAAATCCTGCTCCGGAATAACCATTGAAACTGGCTGCCCGATTAATTCATCTTCGCTGTAACCAAACAAATCTTGAGCCGCCTGATTAACTGTTTTAATAGTTCCCGATGCGGTTGTGACAACCAAAGCATCTGCCATTGAACTGATAATTTTATCAACATAATCTTTGGACGCTGCCAAAGCATCTAATAAAAGGCTCTTTTCATTAGCTGCCTGAACTAGGCTTTGCTCCAAAATCATTTTTTCGGTGACATCTTCTAAGAATATAATCAAATTCCCTTTCAAAATGTTTTTATCTGGATTATTCAGAATTGATAGATCCAGATACAGAGGAGAACCTGTTTCAGAATGCCGTGCAATCCCTTTTAATTCAAAGCTGCGCTGCCGTCCTTCACTAATTTCGATGAAAATATCTTCCAGTCCTATTAGTTCCGGAAAGCTAGTGCGGACATCCTTTCCCTTTTTCACCTCGTTCGGACAATCCGCAAACCGTTGCACCCCAAAGGATGCCTCTAAGATGTTAAAATTCCGGTCTATTGCCAAGTATTCCTGCCGACGCGGGGCTAAGAGGGATAGGAGTTTGTTGAGAAGGGGATTCATTGGGGTTTTGCCATTCGGAAAGCTAATCTTTAACTAAGTAGGTCGGTGAAATTAAATTTTGATAAGTATCCAATCGGCATT
>JAIUYC010000312.1 GCA_020216575.1 Coleofasciculus sp. S288
TAAGCGAAAGGGCAAACGGTAACTGGCTCTGGTGATGCAAATTTTGTGCAAGTGCAGGATTAGTGATCGCCAGCCAACGGAAGAACTGAGCATGAATGGCTCGCCCGATTGAATGAGAAAGTGGTTTTGTGGGTGAAAGTGAAATCTCCAATATATGAAGATCTTGAGTGTCTACTTCTATCCCAGCTAGCTCATAAAATTTTCCTTGCCATTCAATCTGTGTACTCCAATTCATCTGCTGACAGATGGTTTGCATCTGCAGGGAATAATGATGAGCCTCGGAAACTGGCATGACTTTGGTGACACCCTGTTGCCGAGCTAAAGGAACCCAAATGGGTGATGGCTCTACGTTCAATAACCAGTCAGTTAGGGGAATAGATTGTGTCGCGGATTGTAGTGACTTTAGAGTTACTGTCAAGCCAGCGATTTTAGGATCCTCTTTGGTATAAGTCATAGCGGGCACTGGTAGCGACAAGTTGTAAAGGAAGTAGTCCAGGTTTGATGACGCGATCGCTCTCTAATCTGATCTTTTCTTCTGAATAGGGATTGATCCGCCCGAAGGTGGCTTTTTCGCCCAGATCATCCATTGGCTGAATTGTAAAACTGGAACTTGTATCTATATCAACCGTTGGTTGTTCTGTTTCCTGTTTGTTCTCCGGCAAATATTGAAAGAAGCAACCCCGCTTACCGAAGTAATTGATCTGAGAGAAAAGCACCTCAAGATCTGCTGTACGATCTGTTGCACCACAGCAGAGTGTGAGATGGTCTGGGAGATGCACCCATTCTCGAAACACAAACCCATCCTGTAAAGGCATAGTTGGACGAGTTTTGTCTGCCTTATCTGCGGTTTGGTCGTAGTAGCGCAATTTATAACCATTACGATTGACCACTAAACAGGGTGGAGGCAACACTCGAATTTCCAGATCCCTAATCCAGGTAAACTCTTGTTTAATCCAACCATCAAAATCCATAATGTGATGTGCACCTTGGCTCTCCAGCATGACTTTGAGAAGGGCCATTTTAATGGCGTAGGGGGTTGGCACAAGATTAGTTCGCGCTGCCATGCTGGTGGCATCCGATCGCTTAAGTGAAAATAAACTTACAGGTGAGTACACTACCGTTAGCCATTTTCCAGCTTTGACTTTTGCTTGCTTACTCGTTGCCTTCGCCATTGCTGGTCTCCCAGGGTTGTGCTTGTTGAATTAACGTTTGAATTCGCTCGGCAAATTGAGCAAAGTCTTCAAAGGGATACTCAATAATCGTTCCATCCCCATTCATGCTGTTGAGTGTCTGAGCCAAGCTAGTGATCTGTCGCTGATAGCTCTCAAGTTGCAATGGGCTGATCATTGGTGCTGGGCAACGCTTGGTACTAACTGTGATAACACCTTCAAAGCGATCAGGGTGGGGCAGATGCGTGTTACGTTTGGCCCCGTTGGGTTGGAGATAGGTATAGAGCACACTTTTGAGCAGAGCATCTAACCGTTTCTTCCGTTCTGGGGTATCGATCGCGTAGCCGAAGCTATGAGGATTATAGCCAATCCGAAAGGCTTCGATGTTGAGTACTGTTGCATACAGACCTGAACTGACCTGAACATTGTAAGGAGTCGGATTGTCAACCCCATACTTAGCATGAAAGTAGCTTTGGGTTTTGACTGATCCAGGAATTCCAACTATAGCCCCAAACTCAATCACTGATTCACGTTTCAAGGTTTGTCCACCTTTAACCGTCACCATGAAGCCTTCCAAATCACTCATCGCACACAAACTCAGAACTTTATTTGTCCGAGTTGTTAGATCAGTTTCTTTATCAGTGAAGAATGGATTTTCCTTAGTTTCAAGGCTGATATCGTAACCAACGCGATCAGGGTTGAACTTTTCTCCACCTTGCGAAAGGCTCAATTGAGCTTCGATCGCGACTCGATGTAAATGCTCTGCCTGAATATGCTTCAGCATATCGCCGGAAATTCCATTGACATACTGTGGCTCCGGGTCATTCTTGTCGATAATGTAATAGCGACGGGTCAAAGATTGATTACCTTCATTCCCCTCATTGTTCAATGCATGTAGCTGCCAGGACAATAGGCCAGAAATTGAAATGGAATATACTGGGAAGCTTGATTCAGCCATTATTCATTGTCTCCTTGTTGTACAAAAGTTTGAACTCTAGATTTGAGGTCGGATAAATCATATTCAACGATGCGCCAAACAATCTCAAAATCTACTCTGAAATATTGATGAACTAAGATATTACGGAATGCCACAACCGCTGCCCAGGGAATTTCTGGGTGTTGCCTAATAAATGGTTGTGATAATTTGCTGGCTGCTTCGCCAATGATTTGTAAATGATGCACAATCCAGATTTGAATTAGTTCATCTTGATTGAATCTGTCTCGTCCTTGAGAAGCATATCGTTCGACTTGAGCGATCGCCTCTAAAATATCCTGCAATCGTTCCTGGTCACTTCTCACAAGGGAATTGCCTCCTTCAAAACCTGCTCTCGAATGCGCTCCTTCAATGCGGGTTCTGTAGCAATATCCACTTTTCGCCCTAATAATTGCTCTAGATCTAGCTTTAAACCTGCTGGAAACCAGGGAGTAACGCGATCGAGGGAATAATCAACTAGCAAATCAATATCACTCTGATCGTCAGCTTCACCCCGCGCTATTGAACCAAATACCCGCAGGTTATACGCTCCATGCTTGGCAGCGATCGCAAGGATTGCCTCACGTTGACTGTTTAGTAAAGCATTAATTTCAGTACCAGATTGGTGTTTCATCGAATCTCTCCTATTCGCCCTCGTCAGTATTATCCTCATCACCAGCAGGTGCACCCTCAGGTTCTCCTTCTAATGGCTTTTTCCATTTCGTATAGCCATAAGCTAGGAGCAAATTAGCTACGAGGCTCCATTTAAAGGGCTGTCCATCATCAAGCAAGACTAGAAATTCCTCTAGATCTTCGTTCGTTACCCAAACTCTTCTAAGTGATTTGTTGTCTTTCAAAAGTTGCTCAGAGATTCGCACGTTCTCATTGTCATAACTGGTGAGAAAGGCTGAGAGTTCAGTAATAAAATCTTGTTTAGAACCCAGTTGGTTACTTAAACGTTGAGCTAATCCATAAGTGCGCTGCCAGTCAAGTTCTACAGTGCCTTCCTTTGTTTTAATCTTCCCAGCGTAAACTGTAGCACTATTAATGGCACGCGCAATTCTCAGAAAGCCTTTGTTCTGAGTAATATCCTTGATCGACCATTTCTGATCAGCCTTGTCAAAGCTTCGAGTCATAATATCCAATCCCTCTTGAGAAAAACGTCTTGGTGCATATTTTGCCTTTGGATCAGCCAGTTGTCTCACGATGTAATCGGAATAGCTAATGTTGAATCGGAAAAACTGGTTTAACTCATTTCCAGTAATAAAGTCGCGGTAAGCATTAAGTAGTTCACCATTACCTTCATCGATGGACAGCGATCGCACTATTGCTAAATGCTCATCTAAAAGCTTTCGGTAGTTCTTGATATCCTCAGCAGTTTCTGGTCGAATCCAGTCTGGCAAACCAAGACTAAAAACTTCCTTAACGCCGTAAACTTGACCCTTAGAGCCGAAATGTGTACCGCTAAAGCCAGACACCATTTCTTTAATTGAAGGACTGCGCGATCGCTGGCGAGGAAGTTGATTCACAAATTTGGCAGGGTGATGCTTAAGAAGTTGTTGAGATAGTCCAATGGACATCTCTGCATCAAATCGCGCCACCCCATGTGCGCCGCTGGGTGGACTAAACTTCCTCACCTCGTCCAAAACTTCTCTGTAGCTAGAAAAAGATAATTCTTTTGGCTCCATCATCACCATGCGCCAATCGAAAGTATTATCAGAAACCTTAATTCGTTCAGCAATCCCAAACTCAAACAGTCCTGCCGCAATCAGCCACAGTAGGAGCCAGTCCCCCTTATGCCCACTCCCATCAACTTTGTTGGTGTCTGCTTTAAGGCGATTAACCCCTTGAACAAAGGTTGGAAAGAAAATTTTAACTGCACTGGCTGGAGCCGGAAGAAGTTCACCTGTATAGGCTTTGAAGTAAGCTGCTGCTTGAGCAATTTCATTACCTTTCGATAATTCGTCATTATCCGCAAAAGCTTTGAAGACTGATGCGACCAGTGCCCCAAAATGCTGTCGAATATCCCATCCAGCTTTCCAAAGAGCATTGTGATTGCGATCGTGCCGCATGGAAGTGAGAATCACCCCATTTTGAGTTCGGGCATCAGGTTCCGGTGGCTTATCTTCATCAGCTAACTCTAACTTCTCGCGCTTAGATTGGCGTTGGAATTCACGATAGCGATTGCGAGTTTCTGTTTTCTCTTTAGTGTTGAAGAAATCAACGTCAGACCAGTTCAAGCCTGCGATCGCCTCTGTTTTATCCCCCTTAACAGGGCACAACAGTAGATTATCGTAATGAACAGTAAAAGCTATTTCTTTAGGGTTAAGTTCTCGCTCCAGGTAAATTCGATAGTTTGTACCTAGATCCGCCAATTCAATCGTTTTCACATCATGAATTTGGCGTTGAGCTATGTAGGAAAGCTGTGCCAAACCCAACATCAAGCAAATGTCTGCATAGGTTCCATATTTTTTTGGAACACGGAGAGCCTTAATCATAAGTATTTATTCCATTGAAGTAATCCTAATATGTATTTGAGTGCATCCTGGAAGCCTTAACTTCCAGGATGAAAAGTCTTTAGAGACGAAAACAGCTAGAAAGCCTAGCAGAAGCTAACGGGAGCAAAATCAACATTCCAACGCCATAAGCGGCTTTTCTTTGCGTGTGAGTCAGTCGTAACAATCAACCATCCGTACTCGGATGGCACTTTGAGAGAACCAGAACGCCCCTCGTGAAGAACTTTCTGAGCCGTTACATGCTGTCCTGTCAATTGTTTAATGAGTGAGCGAACCTGAAAGGTTGTCTGTTCCTTAGCCAAAGTGAACCTCTCTGCCTCCAGGTTCAGCTTTGCCTGGTACGATGTAGAATGATTAGACATGGGATATCCTCATTACAAGTTGGTCTAAGCCTGGATTGCAAGTCCGCTGGCTCAGACATTAGGACTGAAGGGTGCTTTTCGGGTTGCAATCGGAGGCACCCTTCAGATTTAAAGTAGCACAACTTTTTCAGGTATATGCAACTAACTTGAAAAACGTGCTAATCTTTCTAATGTGGCAGGCTAGTGTGATAAATCCTGGTTCACGGGACTGAAACTATGCAAGTAATTTGAAAATGCATTGATAGCAATCACCAGTCTGCCACTCATAGTCTTCTCCTTAATGAAGTTGAACTGATCGCCCATCACAAATTCGTAGCGCCCTAACAACTAGCCAGTAAAGTTGTTGGTAAGCTAGGTCATCTTCCCTAATTTTCTTGCCAAGCAAAAAATCTTCTAGGTCATAACTGCATCCAAATTCGGGAAGTTGATCTGGAATCGGTAAATACCCCTTCAGCCTTTTGCTCAATTGCTGCCAGCTCTGCTGAATTGCTTCATTCGCCTTCGGATGTAAATGAATTTTTTCATCAGAATCTTCCCAGCCTTTCGCCCAGGCAGAATGATGCCGTCCTGCCGCCATCTCAACGGTATGGCAAACTAAATCAATCTGATGTTCACTTGCCTGAAACTGTTCCGTTAAAACAGGCACTAAAACAGCATTCAGTAATTCAAAAGCGATAAACGCACTCTCCACCGCATGGGATGGGCGTGGGTGCTTCGCAGTATAGTCGTCATAAGCTCGCTTAAAGGTGTCATCTTCAGGATGATGATCGGTGTGGGCAAGAAGTTGAGTGCCTGGATTGGCAATT
>JAIUYC010000313.1 GCA_020216575.1 Coleofasciculus sp. S288
CAGACCAATATCACAAAATTACCAACGCTCAAAAAATCAAGGCTTCGCGAACTCACATGGTTGATGCCCTAAAACAATTGGGCTTTCAGGTGTGGCCGTCGCAGGCCAATTTTCTGTTAGCAAGTGTTACCGAAGCCTCGCCTCCTAGCAATGCCGAATCCCTTTATCAAATACTCAAGCAACGGGGAATATTAGTCCGATACTTCAAACAGCCACGCCTAGAAGATAAGTTACGCATCACCGTCGGAACTCCCGAGCAAAATGAAGCCCTCATCAATGTACTCAACGAAATTCTGACCTGATTCAAAGATACTAGTGCAGGAAGGCAGAAGGCGGAAGGCAGAAGGGCAGAGGGCAGAGGGCAGAGGGCTTTTATGAAAGAAAGCTTGTACAGTAAGCTTTTTAAACTTTTTCAACTGGATAGTTATTTCCGCCACGCGGCATTAGTACAGCGTGGTAAAAATAGCCAACCAGTAAAAATTCTCCCTCTGCCTCCCCTGCTCCCTCTGCTCTCGTAATGGGTATGCCCCCTAGTCTTCCCAAATTTGGGAGGTTAGGGGGCAAGCCATAAGTCCTGAGCGAGTTTTTTCGGAATTCAGCCACATTTTTTCTTCAAAACTGGAGGGGAGACAGCTCTGAACCAACCCAATTTTGAACGCTTCTTCAATAAATCTTTACCCTTTGTAGTACGCATTTTTGTTCCCACAGCCTCTTGATGTCCAGCTCCCGGTACAGGTACTACTTCAGGAATTGGATCGAGCTGCTGCGACTCAAGAGACACCGGAGCCTTGTTGGTTAACTTGTTCAAAAGCTTGCCGAAGGCGTAAGCGATTACCAAGCCTAAGAAGACAAAATTACCGATAAGATAGCGTTTCCACAGTCGGCTCGGTTCCATCATCAGTCGCCAAAGCCACTCCATGCCAACTTCACGAATATGATGCGGAGCACGGGGTACACGCTCTGCCATAAAATCAAACAATCCCCCCACTCCCATGCAAGTTATACCGGGTAGTTGACTAGAATATTGGTCGATCCAAATTTCCTGCATGGGAACACCCATGGCCACTAACAGCAGGTGCGGACGAGCTTCCCGAATCGCCTCTAAAATCTTCGGAGTATCTTCTTTGAGGAAATAGCCGTGCTGAACTCCTGCAATAACCAATCCGGGATAAACTTTAGCCAGGTTAGTCGCTGCATCTTCAGCTACACCGGGCTTGGCTCCTAAAAAATAGACGGATAGATTTTCTGACGCTCCAGCCTTGCATAGAGCCGGAACTAAGTCGGTGCCGTTCAGGTTATAGATCAACGGCGTACCCAGAAGAGTACTGCTCCAGCGAACTCCACTCCCATCTGCTAGTAGCAAATCTTTTCGCTCTAATGCCTCAACCAGTGCTTTGTTTTTGGCAGCCGTTACCATCGTGTGAGCGTTCGCATAGTAGACACGTCCTCCCTGTCTATTCAGCAGCCGCTCTAGTAAAACCTCAACTGCCTCGTCTGGGGGCATCTGATCAAAACGAGCGTTGAGAAAGCTAACTGTATTAGCCATATTATATAAATGCCTAACCTGAAGAATACGTGGTCAATAAAAAGCTCTAAAATTCCTAACGCTCATTGGCTTGCGGCAAAGTTGCTCGACCTTAATCCTACTACGAAGCTTAAATAAATTAGCGTAGGTTTTAGATTTTGTCTGATCGGAGAGGAGCCGATCAATACATGAGGTAAAAACGGTTCTCAATAGAGCTAAATCCGCACTTCTCTTCTGAGATTAGAAAACGGAAATCGATAAAGCTTAAACTTCTGCTTTAAAACAAACCAAAAGAAGAGAGGGTCGTCTATCAGGTATCTTTTCCACAATCTTCGGGGTTCAGATAACAGCCTGTATAACCATTCCATTCCTACTTCACTGACCCATTGGGGATCTCGCCCTTTATAACCTGCCTCAAAATCAATCGTAGCCCCTACAGCCAGGAATATTTTGACATTCGGCATGTGGTTTTTATACTTAATTATCCACTTTTCTTGTTTGGGAGACCCTACTCCTACCGCCAGTACTGTCGCACCCGATTTGTTAATTTTATTAACTATTTCCAGGCATTCTTCTTCCTTTATTTCAAATCCAAAAGAGGGAGAATGGGCATCGACAACGATTTCTCTACCAATTTTCGTATTGATTTTTTCCTGAGCTTTTTTAGCGACCCCTTCTTTCCCCCCTAAGAGGAATATTTTAATAGTCTCGTCGTCTTTATGATAGTTGTAAAAAGCTGGAAAAAAATCGGAACCGGAAATTTTCTCTTTAATAGGTGTCCCCAAAAATCTAGAGACATAGTAAACAATTTTACTGTCACATAACTTGTAGTCAGCTGTTTCGTATACCTTAAAGAACTCTGGATCGCGTTGCAGATTAACCAGGTGATCGACATTTGGAGTAAAGACAACGCCACAACTTAACTGATTCAATACATCTAGTATTGACAAATTATCGATTTGTACATTCAGGATTTTGACCTTTCTCATTATGCATTTCCCCTGTTTTTAAACACTGCAAATTGATCGAATTCAGGTCTACTGCGAAGGCTCCAAAATTAAAAATCTTTCTTTAGGCAGGTACAAAAACTCAACCTATACCTCTGAGGTGTAGGCAGTAGAGTTTCGGAGAAAACTCTCTATGAAAGGAAATATTTGCACAATATTTAACAGTAGCGCTAGTCCGCTGGTGCAGCTTCATCGAATCTTTACTAATCTGTTTATCAAAACTTGACATTACCAGGGGTAATGTTAAGAGCGGGTCAAGCAACGCTGTTTACAGAATCTTCATCTCCCCAACTGAGCTTGCTGGCGAGAGGGTTTTAGGACGGGAGGAACATAAGTCCCTGTACTTACGGTAAGCTTGCGAAAGGATAGGCTTTATCGGTTGTAGGTTCAACCCTGCTATCAATGCGATCGCGCCCACCAGTGCGCTGTGCTGTCTAGGAGCTAGTTCATCGCCGTTGGCATACCCCCTCTACCCGAGTTTGAGTGTTCAAGACTGCTGCACCCCCTATTCTCTATGGACTTAGAGTGCTGCGAAACTTCAAAACGTTTTCGGTTTGACTCAAGAGCGTTCTCACTGCCTGAGAGAATAGGCTGAATTTTTAAATAAAAATTACCTAACATTAGCTCTCTCTTCACACCGCCTCTAGGTAGATATTTTAATTCAGGTAAGGGAAATTTTCCCAGATTTTGCCTCACTAGCTCAGTAGGGCGATCGCAATCCGTGTAATTTCCTACTAAAAATTCACCAAGTTCAGTAAGCTTCACTGAAACTTTATAAAGAATTCTTATAACTTCATAGATTTTTTATTCCGATAGCCTTGCAAGCAGATTATTCTATCTGAAAGGTTTGGTGTATACCTTTCACAACCCAGGTACACGGCTAGCTAAAATTTAGTAATTGCTTCATAAAGTTAACAAAACTTAGCATAACAGAAGTGCTTACCCTGTGTTGATATCTGACGTGCACTACCTCACAAACGAAAAACTATGAAGAATCCTGTAATTGCAATTGGACTAGATGCCGCCCCCCCCGCGCTGATTGAGAAATGGATGTCTCAGGGGCATCTAAAAAACTTGTGTCGCTTACGGGAACAGGGAGCTTACGGACGTCTGAGAACGTTTGAGTACTACAGGGCAGAGACCCCATGGGAGACTTTTCTGACTGGTTGTTCACCTCAGCAAACGGGTTACTGGGCTCCCGTGAAGTTTCACCCAGATAACTATACCGTAGAAGATATCGAAGCTTACGATTTCGGTGAGCATCCACCATTTTATGCGTTGGGAGATGACTACCGGGTAGCAGTCTTTGACATGCCGCACTCCACCCTAGCAGAGGGAGTCAATGGTTTGCAAGTTCTGGCCTGGGGAGCGCACGCACCTCTCACCCCCAGTCATTCCCAGCCCGCCAGCCTTCTTCCAGAGCTAATTGACAAGCACGGTGAGCATCCTGCCCTGCACAAGGATTTTGCAAGCTGTCAGAATTTAAAAGCGTTGAAACGGCTGACACAAACGCTTACCACTGGGATTGCTCGTCGGGGCGTCATTTGTAAAGATCTGCTGCAACGAGAGAACTGGGACTTTTTCCTGACCATTTTCGGAGAAACCCATTCAGCAGGCCATTACCTGTGGCACACCAGTCAGCCCGACAATCCTCTTTACGAGGCGATGAAAGCCTATTCTGAGGGAGATCTGTTACTGGACGTTTTTGAAGCCGTTGATCGCGCAATTGGTGAAATCCTGACTAAGGCTCCAGACAATGCTAACGTCCTAGTGTTTGCTGCTCACGGCATGGGAACCAACGTCATGGATCTTCCCAGCATGTTGTTCTTGCCGGAATTCCTTTACCGTTGGAATTTCCCTGGAAAATTTGGCATTGCTCGGGGTAACTTAGATCAACCCCCCGGACTTCCAATCACTTCGGGACGAGTGAAACGAGGATGGGCTGGAACGACGTGGAGCTTGAAATATGAATCGAATCCCATTAAGGGATTTTTGAGACAAAAGCTCCCAACTAAACTCTTCAATCTCATCCAGCCAATTTTCGGAGCGTCCCAACAACCCGATTTGATTTCCCCGTTCCAAATCGTTGAAAATTCAGAACCCTATTTCTATCAGCCTGCCGTCTGGTACAAAGCCTTTTGGCCTCAAATGAAAGCCTTCGCCCTACCGAGCTTTTCAGAAGGGTATATCCGCATTAACTTGCAAGGGCGGGAAGCGCAGGGAATTGTTGCACCGGAAGAGTATCATGCCCTCTGTGATGAACTGACTCAAAAGCTCTACCGTCTCAAGGATGCGCGGACAGGAGAACCGATGGTCAAAGAGATTGTTCGGACGCGCCAGTCTCCAACCGACTCCGATCCCAAGCTTCCCGATGCTGACTTAGTGATTATCTGGCAAGAGCAGTACGCTACAGATGTTGTAGATAGCCCCGACATTGGGCGCATTGGTCCTGTTCCCTTTAACCGCACCGGCAGCCACCGCTCTGATGGCTTTTTAGTTGCCAGAGGACCCGCTCTCACTCCGGGTTCTAGCTTACCGCAAGGTCATTCTCTGGATTTAGCCCCCACAATTCTAAATTTGATGGGAGCGCCCATTCCTGCCACCTTTGAAGGCAAGCCCCTGATCCAGACTCCTGTTATGGTGGGCTGACACTAACGGGTAACACGCTCCCAATTGCAACCTTTCTACCTGATTGCCATCTTGGCTTGCAACCCGACAGGTCAACAGAAAACTCGTTGCGATCGCTCCAGACGCTCACACTCTGTTGACCTGTCACCTTTACTACTAGGAAGAGGCTAAGTTATGAAAAAACCCGTTATTGCTATTGGTCTAGATGCGGCTGAACCCAAATTGATTGAGAAATGGATGTCTCAAGGGCATCTGAAAAATCTGCGTCGCCTGCACGAACAAGGTGCTTACACCCGCCTGAAAAACCTTGATTACTACAGAGCCGAAACGCCGTGGACGACCTTTTTGACCGGCGTTTCACCGGAAAAAACCGGATACTGGTCGCCAATCAAGTTCCACAAAGATACTTACGACGCGAATCTTGTTGAAGCCTACGACTACGCGGAATATTCCCCATTTTACGCGCTGGGTGAGAAGTATCGGGTAGCCGCGTTTGACATTCCCCAGACAGCCCTCTCCGACCGAGTGAATGGCGTGCAACTTCTAGCTTGGGGTTCGCATTCTCCCCAAACTCCCAGCGTTTCTCAACCCGCTTCACTTTTCCGAGAACTGGTTAACAAGTACGGCGTCCATCCAGGACTCCATAACGACCACGCCAACTGTA
>JAIUYC010000314.1 GCA_020216575.1 Coleofasciculus sp. S288
AGACGATCATGCTTCCGAGGTTTGAGCCTGAAGAAGACCGCATACCGAACCCAGGGTGATAAATTGGAGGCAGCGGCATGGGCCAGCAAATAATGGCATAGAATCATATCTCCAGCTTTTGCTTTAACTTGGAGCGGTTTCGGTAAGTCAATTGGCGGAATCCCATCCTTTAACTCCGGATCAGGTGGATGGCTTTTAAAGTATTCACCAAACATTTGATGAGTTCCCGACCATACGGTAAAATTTCCTGCCCAATCTTCCTCAACATCGTTTAGGTAAAATCCTGCTAGGGCAGTAAAACTTGCAATTCGCCCTTTTCTGACTCCATTTTGGGGAGTATAAAAACCATCGATGTGCGGTGAAAGCGCCGAAGGTTCTCTCCACTGAACAGGAAAACGTAAGCCAATCTGCGCTGTTCTCGGTCGGTCAACTTTACCGTCTCCAATTACAGATTCGGTCAATGACATGGCTGGTGTTGCCATAAATAGATCTATAAGCAGAGGATGATTGCATAACTCAGGGCAGAATGATTGATTGTGATAAGTCTCCAGTTTATCTGTATCCATTCCAGTACCAATGGAAGCGTTGATAGCTCTCAAGACCTTGCGAACCATCAGCTTAGGAACAACACCTGGAATAACTACCCACCCAAGTTCAAGCAATTGTTGGCGCTGATTGAAATCAAGCTCATACATACAGCTACTCTATTGCTTCCATTCCCATTTTGTATGAATTTGGTTTAATTGGGCTAGGCAAAGTATTTTCTCCGCCGTTGAGATACTGCACGTTGGACTTAAGCTATTGCTCTATTGTAAGTAGCGAGAAATTATCTGCTCCCATCTTCTGCACCTTGCCATTCAGCCAGCGCGATCGCAACTCCTTCTTTTAACGCTGGAACCAATTGCTCGTCGGTTGCCAGTTGTTGTAACTGTGGATAGGCTTCAGGAAACTGTTTGAGAGCAGCGATCGCATGTAATCTTACACCAGTATCTTCTTCGGCTAACATCTCAATCAACACCTTTTGCGCCCTGCCGTCTCCTAACTGTCCCAACGCGATCGCTAAGGCTTGTTTAACCCCCATCTCTCGAACCGCTTCCTGTCCGGAGTTGAGAAAGTCAATTAAAATCTTCGCCGCTTTGGGTCTTAAACTAGGCTCTGACAAGCGTCCCAAAACGCTAACAATTTCTTGACAAGCGGCTACGGATGTGAATGTAAGCCCCTGCTGTAGATAATCCACTGCATCCAATGTTTCCATCCAACCCAGCGCCCGAACAACCGTTATCTGCAAGGGAAGTGGTGTGGCTGGCGACTTTAAAACCTGAAATAGGGCTTCAGCGGCGTCATCAGTTCCCAGGCGTCCTAATGCGATCGCAGCCTGCTGGCACACCTCCCCATTGAAATCCCAAAGCAATGGTTTAATCCGGTTAACTAAGTCTAATTCATCTCGCAAGTCAGGGCGCAAACTCAAACCAATGATTGCCTCTTTTCTCACCCTTGCGGCTAAATCGTTTAAAGCTTTTACGAGAACGGGCGGAATTCGGAAGTCATGAAAGCTGCTAATCGCTTCAATTACAGCTGCCCGGATTGACACTTGCGGATCGTCAACCACACTTAATAACGGTGCAATTGTCTCCACTCGTCGAATATGAGTCAGCGCTTGCACTGCCAAAAATCTGGTATCTTCTTCGGCTAACAGAGGGGTAAGGGCGTCAATGGCAAAGGAACCGAGATTCGCCAGTGCTGCTGCTGCCATTTCCGCTAAATCTTCGTCCTCGGCATTTTGCAATAGTTCAACTAAAGCCGTTACTACCTGCGGATGCTGGAA
Organism: Coleofasciculus sp. S288; assembly: GCA_020216575.1. Classification (GTDB taxonomy): domain Bacteria; phylum Cyanobacteriota; class Cyanobacteriia; order Cyanobacteriales; family Coleofasciculaceae; genus JAIUYC01. The sequence continues at coordinate 1,826 of JAIUYC010000314.1, forward strand.
TTCTCCCAGAATGCGAGCAGCATACCAGCGCAGTTCCAAATCTGCGTCTTCATCCTCCAGAATTTCAATTAAGGGTGCGATCGCTCGTTCTCCCAATTTGGGAAACAGCTTTGCCACTTCCCATCGTTCCTGAAAATCACTCTCCACCAGTACCTTCACTGCCAAATTGAGGATTTGCTGGAGTTCGGGTTCGTTTAAGGATGGTGACGTTGCGCCTTTTTTCTCCAAGGGCAATTGCTGTAGGCATTGGTTAACCAATGTCCAATTCTGTTGATTGGTAGCCACTATAGCTTTTTCTAAAATCTTCATCTGGAGTACTGGCGAGCAGGTAATATTTTGGACTTAGAGATTCTCAGACAACGCTCTTCTGGACAAACAATTCTTCTCGTCTTTTATTTAGTTCTTCAACTTGAGGCTGCTGGTATTCTTTCCTCTCCAGTTTTCTGCATTTGAACTTATTTGCCCATATCCGCTATGTATATGATGCATGAAATAGATGCCAGGATTTCATCAGCTTTAAGATTTATTTGGTAATTAAAGCTACAGTTTTTTAGAGATTACTTGTTGTACAGCAAACGGCAGAAGGCTCCAAGGGATGCATATTGAGTGGTCAAGCTTTTAGGATTTGGCTGTGTCCTAATCGTCTTGGCGACTGCTATACAAGGTAAGCTTTGCTTCGGAGGAAACGAGTCGTTGCCCGTTACACGTTCTTAGATGTGAATCGTGCATGACTTTAATGCGTCATCTACATAAACAAAAATATTTTGTAACAAAAGCTACGAATTCGCAATGGTTTTAACGGATTAATTATTTACAAGCACTCGTAAAAAACTAGAGCTATTAGCAAAACAAAACCTTCCCATAAAGCATTGAAATATCAATTAGATTTCATGGATCTACCTAAAGATAAAAATCGATTCTATGCCTCCTAATAGCTGAGCTACTCAAATAAAAACTATGCATGTTCTAGGCGCTAAACTAAAGGAGGTCAAGCCGTGATCGAAGCAACGAAGCCAGCAACGAGCCAGAATAAATTTGAAAAATTCAAAGCCGAAAAAGACGGGCTGGAGGTCAAAGAACAACTCGAACATTTTGCTCAAATCGGCTGGGAAGCGATTGATGAAATTGACCGCGAGCATCGGCTCAAATGGCTGGGCGTCTTTTTTCGCCCCGTCACCCCTGGCAAGTTCATGATGCGGCTGCGGATACCCAACGGAATTCTGTCCAGCACTCAGATGCAGGTGTTAGCAGAAGCCGTGCAGCGCTATGGCGAAGACGGCAATGCTGACATCACCACTCGGCAAAATCTCCAGTTACGAGGAATCCGGATTGAAGACGTTCCCGATATCTTTAAGCGTTTTGAGCCAGTCGGCTTGACTAGCGTTCAGTCGGGGATGGACAATGTTCGCAACATCACCGGGTCGCCTGTTGCAGGGATTGAAGCGAATGAACTCATCGACACCAGGGGGCTGGTGCGGATGGTGCAGGACATGATTACCAACAACGGCAAGGGTAACCGAGAGTTTACCAACTTACCGCGCAAATTCAATATTGCGATCGAGGGCGGTCGGGATAACTCCGTCCATGCTGAAATTAACGATATTGCCTTTGTCCCTGCCTATAAAAATGGGCATTTAGGCTTTAACGTTGTTGTGGGCGGCTTCTTCTCCGCTAAGCGTTGTGAAGCAGCAATTCCCCTCAATGCTTGGGTTCTCCCGAATGAAGAAGTTGTTGATTTATGCAGAGCCATTTTGATTGTGTATCGCGAACATGGCTTGCGGGCAAATCGGCAGAAAGCTCGATTGATGTGGCTGATTGATGAATGGGGCATCGACAAATTCCGGGCAGTGGTCGAAGAACAACTCGGTCGTCCTCTACTGCCAGCAGCAGAGAAGGATGAAATTGATTGGGACAAGCGCGACCATATCGGTGTCTATCCACAAAAACAACCGGGATTGAACTACGTTGGTTTGCACATTCCCATCGGACGCTTCTACGCCCAGGATATGTTTGAACTAGCACGGATGGCAGAAGTCTACGGCAGTGGGGAAATCCGCCTCACCGTCGAGCAAAATCTGATTATTCCTAACATTCCCGACTCTCGCCTAGACCGCTTCTTAGCCGAACCACTCTTAGAGCGCTTCAGCATCAATCCTGCACCCTTGACACGAACCTTAGTGTCTTGCACTGGCAGCCAGTTCTGTAACTTTGCCTTGATTGAAACCAAAAACCGAGCCTTAGCAACCATTAAGGCTCTAGAAGCCGAGTTAGAACTGCCGCGCCGAGTGCGAATTCACTGGACGGGTTGCCCCAACTCCTGCGGTCAGCCACAAGTTGCAGACATCGGTCTAATGGGTACGAAAGTCCGTAAAAATGGCAAAGCAGCAGAAGGGGTTGACATCTACATGGGTGGCAAAGTGGGAAAAGACGCCCATCTCGGTACCTGTGTGCAAAAAGGTGTTGCCTGCGAGGATTTGATGCCAGTGTTGCGACAATTACTCATCGAACAATTTGGGGCGAAACCCCGCAGTGAGGCGATGCTTTCCTCCTAAAATACCAACTTAGCCATCAAAAAACTTGGATGAAGAAGTTGAGTGCCAAGATACTCAACTAAAATCAGCCTTGCTGTAATTCGGCAGCTCTAATTTGGGAATACTGAATTGGAGTTCCAGATTAATCCAAACAATCAACGCTACGTTCCCGTCCATTTCTCTTCCCAGTCGCGGTACTGCGCGGTGGGAATGCTCAGCATACCAAAAACCCCTATACTCGACACCCACTAACTAAAAATGACGAAGTTTACCAGACGCCAATTCATCGTTACCGCAGGTGCTGCTGCTGCTGGTTCTGTATTAGTCCACGGTTGTAGCGCTGGTACTAACACAACTACGACCGCTAATACCTCCACATCCACAACTGCCAATGTCAGCCCTGCTGATACTCCAGAAGTCACCACTGCCAAACTAGGATTTATTGCCCTAACCGACTCCGCACCCCTAATTATTGCGTTGGAAAAGGGGTTCTTTCAGAAATATGGGATGACGGATGTCAAGGTAGAAAAGCAAGCGTCTTGGCCTGTCACCCGCGACAACTTAGAACTCGGTTCGGCAGGAGGGGGTATTGATGGAGCACACATCCTAACTCCCATGCCTTACCTGATGTCCTTGGGTAAGATTACAAAACAACCCGTGCCCATGTACATCTTGGCGCGGCTCAACTACAACGGTCAGTCAATTTCTGTTGCTAATACCTACAAAGATTTAAAGGTGGGTTTAGACAGCAAAGCATTGAAGGAAGCCTTTGCTAAATCTAAATCCTCTGGCAAAGATCTAAAAGTAGCTATGACCTTTCCCGGTGGCACCCATGACCTCTGGATACGTTACTGGTTAGCAGCAGGTGGCATCGTACCCGAAAAAGACGTTTCCGTCATCCCTGTACCACCCCCCCAGATGGTGGCGAATATGAAAGTGGGCAGTATGGAAGCATTCTGTGTTGGTGAACCCTGGAATGCACAGTTGGTGAATCAAAAGCAAGGTTTTACTGCCTTAGTGACAGGAGAACTTTGGAAAGACCATCCTGAAAAAGCGTTTGCCATGCGGGCAGATTGGGTGGATAAAAATCCCAAAGCAGCTAAAGCAATGCTGATGGCTGTGCAGGAAGCTCAGCAATGGTGCGAAAAAGCAGAAAACAAAGAGGAGATGTGTAAAATTCTCTCCAAACGGGAGTGGTTTAAAGTACCCTTTGATGACATTATCGAGCGATCCAAAGGCAACATTGACTATGGTGATGGTCGGACTAAACAGAATAGCGAACTCTTAATGAAGTTCTGGGCAGATAATGCTTCCTATCCCTACAAGAGCCACGATTTATGGTTTTTAACTGAAGACATTCGTTGGGGCTATCTTCCTGCCGATACGGATACAAAGAAAATTATTGACCAAGTGAACCGGGAAGACCTTTGGAGAGAAGCCGCCAAAGCGCTTGGGGTTTCTGACTC
>JAIUYC010000315.1 GCA_020216575.1 Coleofasciculus sp. S288
AAAGATTCAACTCCACCATCTTCTGCACCATGTAGTCCGATGGATAAATAATACTGTAAGCCCCTCCGCCTCCTGCCTGAAGTCGGGAGAGCATGGTCTCATTGGAATCAAAGACATCTGCTACAGCCCTGATACCCGTTTCTTCCTGGAAGCGGTCTAGCAAATCCTGGTCGGTATAGCCTGACCAAGTGTAGATGTATAGCTCTTTAGAAGACCCTTCACCCGTGGGTGTCGGTCGCACTTCAGCAAGCGTCCAGCCACATCCTGACAGCGCCATACTGCCTAGCATCGCCGAGCTTGCTAACTTTAAGAACTGGCGGCGTGTGGAGCGTCTCATGGATTTGCTTGGGTGGTAAATACTCATGGGTTATTGGTCATTGGTTAGTAGAGCTGAACAACTAACAACTAACAACTGACAACTAACAAACTCAGCAATAGCGTACTGATTGTTCGAGGGGGAGGGGTTCGCCCGTCTCAGCATCGGTGTTGTGACAGGCAAACATAACATTGGGAGGGAGTTTTTCAAAGTCCAACTCATCACCGTTAGCCTGAAGGACGTAGCCCCGCAGTTCTTTTATGGGAAGCTGCGTGAATTCATCAATTTCTGAGGTGAATGAGCGTAGAACTAGGGAGCCAGAAGGGTTACAACCTGTCAGGAGTTTGGCAATAAATAATTCTTTAACGCCCCACTCCTCCCCATAAGTGATCTGAGAATCTTGGCGTTCCAGGTTGATGACAAAGGGTTCGCCGTCACTATCGAGAAATGTTGCGATCGCGATTGAGGAACAGTGGGACTCCAATTCTTGTAAAAATAACTCGACTCCCGATATCGGTATTCCCATTTACTCCTCCAACGCTAGACAATCCGTTGCCGCCCAGCGAGCGTAAACGGGGGTATTGGGATTGGGCAGTTTGCTCGTTACATTGGGTAGCCTAACGGTCAAGCGATCGCCACTCAGTAACTCCACGACATAATGAACGTGAGTTCCCAGGTACATAACATGCTCGATATGCCCTTCAAAGCAATTCACTGTTGATTCTGGGGGTGGGGGAGCAAGACTCAGACGGATTTTCTCTGGGCGCACACTCACCACAACATTCTTAGAAATGCTCCAATCCTCCTTCGGAAACTGGAGCTGGATTACCATCTTCAGCCCTGTCTTCGTCACAATCTTGAGCATGGAGGAATCGGCAACGTCTATGCGCCCTTCAAATAAGTTCGTATCGCCGATAAAATCCGCGATAAATGGCGTTCGGGGGCGTTCGTAAATTTCTGTGGGAGTACCCACTTGCTCAATTTTTCCAGCACGCATTACCGCGATGCGGTCAGAAAGACTTAAGGCTTCTTCTTGGTCATGGGTGACCATGATAAAGGTTAATCCCAATTCTTGATGCAGGTTGGACAGTTCTACCTGCATTTCTTTCCGCAGTTTTAGATCCAACGCTCCCAAGGGTTCATCTAACAAGATTACGGCGGGTCGATTCACCAGTGCTCGCGCCAGTGCCACCCGTTGCTGTTGTCCGCCAGATAGTTGAGCCGGAAACCGATTGGTGTAAGCCTCCATTTTCACTTGCTTGAGGGCTTGTCTTACCCGTTCCTCAAGCTCCGACGCTTTGAGCTTTTTTATTCGTAGACCAAAGGCGACATTCTCCCACACACTCAAATGATTAAATAGAGCATAGCTTTGAAATACCGTATTGACGGGACGCCGGTGGGGTGGGATGTCATTCATGGACTGTCCCTGAATTAGCACGTCTCCCGCCGAGGGTTTTTCAAAGCCTGCCACCAAGCGCAATGTTGTCGTCTTGCCGCAGCCAGACGGACCGAGAATACTGAAAAATTCTCCCCGGCAAATCGCCAAATCGACGCCACGGACAGCCGTTTCTCCATTGAACACCTTGAACACCTTGCGGAGTTCAACATCAAGCTCAGTAGCACTATCCGGAGAGCGTTGTTCTTTAACGGAAGTTTGAGACATAGTGGTTAAATTACAGTGGTGATGCGCTCATAAAGAGCGTCAATCCGCCCAAGCCTTGAACCTCGGTTTTCTACCTGGGTTTATTGTATCTATCTGATTGTTCTCTTGTTGAGTTACCATGCTTACCTTGTTCTTTACTTGCGATCGCGTCTTGACCGGATGCGTTATTTTTCTGGTATAAAGTCGTCCTGATCGACCTAAACTAAGTAAAAATTTCTTTTGAACTTCGTTAGCTGCCATTTTCTGCCATGACCGCGATTCCATCTTCCACTGGGGGACGTCAATCTACTCCCCGTACCGTTGGGCGAAATTACCAATCACTAGTGGTAATGCTGCTTGTTAGCACTTTCCTGTTTGGAGCCATTGGCTCTCGTTTAGCTTATTTACAGTTAGTTGAGGGGGAGCGCAATCGGCAGCTAGCAGAAAATAACCGAATTCGTCTAGTTCCAAAGCAACCCGTGCGGGGCAATATTTTTGACCGCAAGGGAAAAGTTTTGGCAAGCAGCCGCTTGTCTTACGCCGTTTACCTGTGGCCTGTAGCTCTTAAGAAAGCCGAGTGGCCTCAAACTCGTCAACGCCTCGCGGAGCTTTTGAATATCCCAGAAGAGGACATTCAAAAACGAGTTGATCGAGAAGGCTTCGACTCGCCTTCGCTGATCCGAATCGAGCGCGATATCAGTCCGGCTCAGATTACCGCACTAGCGGAGTACGGTAACGAACTAGAAGGAGTAGAAGTCGATATTGAAGCCGTGCGCAACTATCCCAACGGTGATTTGGCAGCTCACGTCTTGGGCTACACCGGCGAACTCAACGACAAAGAGCTAGAAGATCGCAAAGATGAAGGCTATCGCATGGGCGACATCGTCGGTCAAATGGGCGTCGAGGAAGCGTTTGAGCAAACACTGCGGGGAGAATGGGGCGGCCAGCAGGTTGAGGTCGATGGTGGGGGGCGCGTCCTGAGAGTTCTGGGTCAAAAACAGGCAAAATCAGGTAGAGATCTCCGCCTCACCATCGATCTAGACACACAGAAGGCAGCAGAGGCAGCTTTAGGCAATCAAAAAGGTGCAATTGTTGCGCTCAATCCCAACACGGGTGCGATTTTGGCGATGGTCAGCCGCCCAACGTTTGACCCCAACATCTTCTCCACCCGCGTTACTCCAGAGATTTGGAAACAACTGCAAGCAAAAGGCACTCCCTTTGTCAATCGTTCGATGCGTGGCTTTCCACCAGCAAGTACCTTCAAGGTGGTGACGCAGACGGCGGGTATGGAATCTGGTAAATATTCTCCCGATACGGTTTTACCAACATTTGCAGCGTTGAATGTTGGCGGAACTGCCTTTGGTGAATGGAACCATGCGGGATTTGGTCCTTTGGGATTTGTTCGTGCTATGGCAATGAGCAGCAATACTTTCCACGGTCAAGTCGGCAGAGGCGCTGGAGGACCAGAACTGATTAAATGGGCGCGTAAATATGGCTTTGGGGAAAAAACGGGGATTGAATTGTCGGACGAATCCTCTGGCTTGGTTGCAGACGACGCTTGGAAGCGAAAGCAGTTTGACTGGGAATGGACGGTTGGCGATACAGTTAATATGTCCATCGGTCAAGGATTTACCCAAGCAACGCCGCTACAAGTCGCTGTGATGTTTGCCGTGCCTGCTAATGGGGGCTATCGGGTTAAACCTCACCTCCTTAAGGATGATGAAGAGGCGAAGAACTGGCGCGTGTCGCTCAATATGAAGGAAAGTACTGTAAAGACGCTGCGCAAGGGACTACGAGAAGTGGTTGCTAACGGCACTGGTAAGGCTTTAGATGTACCCCACCTTCCCCCTGTTGCTGGCAAGAGCGGAACGGCAGAGGCTCCTCCGGGCAAGGCTCACGCTTGGTTCGGTGGCTTTGCGCCGTTTGATAAGCCAGAAATTGTGGTTGTGGCATTTGCGGAACATTCTGGCGGTGGCGGTGGTAAGGTGGCAGCACCAATGGTGCGTCAGGTGATGGAGGCTTACTTCAAGCGCAAACCCCCCGCTGAACCGGGTAAAGAGAAGAAGAAGCCAGCTGGTCAGAACTGAAGTTGGTAATGGGTAATGACCCATTACCCATTCTCAAGTAAGAGCGGTACAGCAAGAAATTTGACTCAAGAATTGAGCTAGTTTTGCCTCATCTAATTGCCCGTTGGTGCGAACGCCACTACAAACATCCACCCCAAACGGTTCTACCTGTTGAATGGCTTCGATCACATTATCAGGGTTAAGTCCTCCAGCCAGAAAAACGGGTACGTCTACTAATTCCCGGATGCGCTTGCTGATTGCCCAATCGTGGACTCGTCCCGTGCCTCCAAGTTCTTTAATCGCTAAGAACCGACTGCCAGAATCCAATAAAAGTCCGTGAACGTGAGGTGCGACAGAAACCGCTTCGTCGATCGCTTCTGAACCCGTAACGTGAATCACTTGGATGATCGCAATTCCTGGCAACGCTTGCCGCAACTTGTCATAAGTCCCTAATCGTAGGCGATCGCAAATCTGAATCGCATTCACACCCAAACGCCGTTGCTGAGTGATAATGCCTAAAGCATCTATCTTACTAGTTAGTAAAAATGACGACACGGTAGGCGGTACAATTGATGCCACTTGAGCGATCGTTCCCTCAGAAATTACGCCTGGACCACTTGGCATTTCTGAAACTAATCCTAAGGCAGATGCCCCATAGCGAATCGCTAGCTTAGCTTCCTCAACATTGCTGATGCAGCAAATCTTCACTCTGGGTCTTTTTGTGGGTTCCATGGAACGCTTCACTTGAAGATAGGTATTAAGTGGTAGGGGAGAGATATTTTCATCCTTGACTGTGAGTGATAGCATGGGCGGTTAGCTTGATAGGGAGTTATCGCTTTAGCTTTGCGGAGTGTTCGCTAACCGGAAGAAGAGCTTGCTGCGTTGAACACCGTTGTCGATGCCGTAGCTGCTTACACTTAGCGATCGCAAATTGTCAAATAGTGGTTTTCCTAACAGTTCCGCCACTCGCACGAGGGGTAGCTGACGCTCGATAAATGGTTTACCCGCAGTCCAGTCCAGATACAAGTAGCCATCATTGTGTTCCGGCAAAGGCGCGATTGCGTCTTGGAAGTCCTCACGGCTCAATAGGGAATTCTCTATGCCCTTAAGCGCTTCATCCATTGCCTCAAGCGAACTCGTAAAAATTTCATAATCCCCAACGGTTGTGCGCACGCCTGCAACTTGTGCCTCTATCTTCATCAGCTTATCGTTTTTCCCTGTGACAGGGACAGCAGAGGTAATTAGCTTAGTCCAAGCTGTAATCGGTTGCTCTCCTAAGGGCAGAACTCCCACACTCAGTCCCCGATTTTTAGCAATCTCATCTAGATGTTCAATCGCTGTATCCGTTGACTCGGCAGTTTTTTGCGCCACAAAAATCCAATCCGGATTGACTTGATCTAGACGAGGCAACAGTGCGATCGCGTATTCTCCTTGTACCCAACTAAAAACGTCCTCTGGCAGCTCAATGTTCCAGTAGGACTGCAAACGGGCGACAGCTTGATCCAGCAGAGGTTTGAGCGTGTCATCACTAGCAGCGCTTGTTGAGAGACGATTCCAGAATTGGTTTAAGTCAGTCCCTGCGATCGCTAAAGCACTCTCAGATGGAATGTACTGCAAGGCATCTACTGGTTTGGAAAGGCTGGGAGTGAGACTTTCATTACTCGACTCTGCCCCCAGTAACGCCGTTTGAGCTAGCACCCCTTGACGGGTCAAAGAGAGAGCAAGGGCTATCGTTTCAGACGCTTTAAAGGACTCTTGCGCTGGTGCAGGTTGATTAGAAATCCACGCCGCTAAGGCT
>JAIUYC010000316.1 GCA_020216575.1 Coleofasciculus sp. S288
ATATTCTTTGGGCGTTAATGTAATGAGTTGGTTTGTGTAGGTAACTTCGTAGGTAATAGAGTTTAAGCGGAGATCTCCCCAGCAAAAGCTTGATCTGGTTGCAGAACTGCCTCGCCGGAGTAGGGCGCGAACCCTAGCCATTAACTCTTCTAATTCAAAGGGTTTCACCATATAGTCATCTGCCCCAGCATCTAAACCGATAATCTTATCGGCAATCGTGTCACGGGCAGTGAGCATCAGAACAGGGATGGCAGAGTTGCGATCGCGCAATTGTTGACACAGACGAATGCCGCTCTTCTTAGGGAGCGTAATATCTAGCAAAACCAGGTTATACTCAAATGCCTCAATCCAGTCCCATGCGATTTCTCCATCATGGGCAACATCAACGGTGTACTGACGACTTGTGAGTGCCTCAGTCAGCATATCGGCGATCTGCACATCATCCTCTACAACTAAAATCCGCATTTCAGTCTCAGAATCATTGGGAAGTTACACTTTAAATTATTAATGGCAAGATAGGCTCTAGCTCTAGCAACTAGGTATGAGGTGGTCAAGCGAAGGAAAGTGGGCGATTGGCGGATTTACGCTAGTCTTGATGCTGATGGGAACACTCAGCGTGACTTCGCACCAGAATGCTGCACAGTTAGTAGACAGTGCGAATCAAGTTAGGCAGACCAACGAGCTTCTAGATGGGTTAACAGATATTTCTGCGGCACTTGCCGAGGCAGAATCAAGGCGATGGGGCTATATTCTGTTTGGCGATCGCAAGGAGCTAGATGAGTATCATGCTGCTATTAAAAGTTTGGATGGTATTTTTGAGCAGCTCCGTCAACCTTTAGCCGATACTCCCATTCAAAAACAGCGTCTTGATCGGTTAGAAAATTTAATTTTTGAACGAGTGACATTATTTCAACAGTCAATAGAAACGTATCAAGGAAGACAATCTGAAATTATCTCAACTGACCCCTTAATTAAACGAACAAAAGAAAATTTAGGCGAAATCCGTCAAATTATTTTAGATCTAGAAACAAAGGAGGAAGAACTCCTTGAGATTCAAGTTGAGGAAGCTCAATCCAATTTACAAATGAGACTGCTCATCGAGCCAGTCGGTACAGTTTTGACGTTTGGTATTCTCTCTAGTGTTTTTGTCGTATTGTATCGACAGATGCTGAGACGACAGCAAGCCGAATCATTGCAAAGAAAGCTCGTTCAGGAAAAAGAATTGAGCGAACTCAAACTTCAACTTTTCTCAATGGTGTCTCATGAGTTTCGCACTCCCCTCAGCTTAATTTTAGGCTCTGCTCAATTGTTAGGAGAGAGCATAAAGCATCAAGTTGAACCGACCAAGCTAAAAAATTTGTACCGAATTCAATCATCCGCAAAGATGATTACTCAGTTGCTTAGTGACATCTTGACGTTGGCGAGAGCAGATGCCGGAAAGCTGGAATATAATCCAGAGTGGGTGGAGATACAAACGTTTTGTCTTAATTTAGTAGAAGATTTTCAGCTTTTTAGTGATTCAAAACGCTCACTTAAATTTACCCAAAAAGGTAGTTGTGTTCATGCCTACGTCGATGAAAAACTACTCTACTCTATTCTCAGTAATTTGTTATCAAATGCCCTAAAATATTCTTTGTCCGATAGCACAGTATACTTCACGCTCATCTGTGAACCAGAGGTAGTCATTTTTCAGGTACGAGATGAAGGTATTGGCATTCCAACTGAGGAGCTTTCTCAATTATATGAACCCTTTAGTCGAGGGAGTAACGCTAAAGAAATTATGGGAACAGGATTAGGATTGGCAGTGGTAAAGAAATGTTTGGATTTGCATGGTGGTGCAATTACAGCCAGCAGCGAACTCGGAGCTGGAACAACATTTACTGTTAGTATTCCCCAAGCGCTCGCTTCAAAATGTACTAGCCTATTAGCAGGGGATGAGCAACATCAATCCTAATGGGACTTAAACAAATCTAAAGAGTGTAACATCTAAGGGTTTTCGATTTCTGGAAATATTTGCTACAGACACAATTTCCACGAAACCCCACCATTTCATACCGAATCCGGGTTGACTACCCCTTTTTTAACAAAGCAGGGGGAAAGGGGGGGGAGCATCCCAAATTTGCAACTTTAAAGAAGGGTGAGGAGAGTTTATATATAAATTCTCCCCTGCTCCCCTGCCGACCATATTTTTACAAAAACGGGATGCACCCAAGGGGGGGGGTTATAAAAGCGGATTAGGTATCAGATTGCTTCACCCGTGATAGGGCTAATATCAAACTCACCCACTGCTATCAGTTCAGCCTGACGCCCACCATTAGAGTAAATTAGACGGAGACGCAAATAAGCCAAGGGCAAATAGGGCAAGCGTTCCGCCCATTCGATCGCAACAATTCCCAAGGGCATCTCAATCCCCTCCCAATAGCTTTCCAGGTTCAACGCTTCCACTTCTGAAGATTCCAGGCGGTATAAATCTAAGTGATAGAGAGGAATGCGTCCTTCTGTGTACTCGTTAATCAAGGTGAAGGTAGGACTCACGATTGGAGCGGTAATGCCCAACCCCTCACCAATGCCTTGAACCAATGTTGTTTTACCAGCACCCAACTCTCCTTCTAACAAAATCACGCTACCTGCTGAGAGGGATTGTCCTAAAGTGACACCGAGCGATCGCGTCGCATCCGAATCCACCAAAAAAATTTTAGTCATTACTCACTCGTTGTGAGAGACTTCTCCAATCCAAAATCCAAAATATCTAAACCCCTGCCCGACTATACCACCGCAGCAACACCCGCGCTAGCCGTTCGGGATTGTGCCGCACCAGATTCGTCGTTTCATCCTCATCCATCACATTGGCTAGGACAACCCGACGGCCTAACCTAGCAACCGCTTCTCGGTCAAAAAAGACGGGATGAGAATCGGTTTGGGCATATTTAATTAAAGCCTGAGCCGAGGGGACTTTCCGATGCACTACCACAGCATCAAATAGCTTTGTGCCACAGGCATCATCAATGCATTGGATGTGGTCAGAAACGCTGTATCCCACCGTTTCACCGGGCTGGGTCATGATATTGCAAACGTAAATGCGGGGGATATTTCGCGATGCGATCGCTTCCGTAATTTGTGGCACTAATAGGTTTGGAATAATACTCGTATAGAGGCTACCCGGACCAATAATAATATAATCAGCATCCTCAATTGCCTTAAGAGCCGCAGGTAAGGCGGGTGGATTCGTAGGAGTACAACCAATTTTGATAATCTTGCCACCCGCTTCAGTAATATGGGACTCACCTTCAATTCGACGCCCATCAGCTAATTCCGCCCAGAGGCGAACATCACTGAGAGTTGCCGGAAGTACTCGTCCCCGTACTGCTAAAACCTGAGAACTGGCTGCAATTGCTCGCTCTAAGTCGCCAGTAATCTCACTCATTGCTGTTAGGAATAAATTCCCAAAGCTGTGACCAATTAGACCGTTACCTGTCCGGAAGCGATATTGAAACAGTTCTGTTAACAACTTCTCCTGGTCTGCCAGCGCTGCCAAACAGTTCCGAATGTCACCCGGCGGGAGTACCCCGAACTCCTGCCGCAGACGTCCGCTCGAACCACCATCATCTGCTACGGTGACAATAGCAGTGATATTGGCGCTGTAAACCTTCAGTCCTCTGAGTAACGTGGAAAGGCCTGTACCGCCGCCGACAACCACAATTTTTGGTCCCCGGTAAAGGCGGCGATGAGCGATGAGTACATCCACCAGTTCTTGATTTTTCTCAGGTTTTAACACCTCGGTAATCGACCTGACCGTCCGGGTTTGACCCCAAAAAATCAAGACCAGACCGCAAATAATCGCAACGGGTCCAGAGACGTTACTGGGGATAAAGTTGGCAATTGTTTCTAGGATTCCCGACGTGAACTGAATGAAGTAAAAAATCGGGGTTAGCTTCACCCAGATTGCCAACCCCAGACTTGTTAGGAGAACCCCACTAGCACTTAAGAGTAACCAACGTTTTACCAATAATCCGGGGGCTAACCACTTAAACCATCGGTTGACTCGCTGGGGCGTCCGACCGGTTGATTCATGTTGCAGGGTGCGTAGAGCTCGTTTGAGGAGGCTGAATGAGGACATGACGGATACAAGCCTGGGGAACACGTAGACTGGATAGACTTTAACCAAGCACAGTGGAATTACTCAAGTACTTCGCTCGATTTGGTGGGTTATGGATTGTTAAAGTTGCCATATTACTTATTAGCAGTAAGAGAGTATCCACCAGGATACATTTAAAAAGATAGTTTGAGGTGCGATCAATAGGACATCACAGCTTGATAGCTATGATGGAAAGCTGGCGAGAAAGCATCAGGACATAGTAGCGTCCTTTGTCTCCCCTTTAAAGCATTCAACTGGATAGGCGTTTCTTTACTTAAATCAGATGGAACAGCGGATTTTAGGATTTGACCCAGGGCTGGCAATTTTGGGCTTTGGGGCAATTCTTTGTCAGACGGCAGACACAATTGCACGAGCAACAGGAGATGCTGCCAAGCCAACAGTAAAGTCAACGCCCGAATCCGTGCAGTTGCTGGATTTTGGTGTGATCCAAACCCCTGCTGGAACTGAGATTGGATTGCGGCTCTGTACGATTTATGAAGATTTGCACACTTTGATAAATCGGTGGCAGCCCGATCTCGTGGCAATTGAGAAACTTTTTTTCTATCGGATGAGCAGCACGATTACTGTAGCTCAGGCGCGGGGAGTTTTGATGTTGGTGTTGGCACAGCATGATGTTCCGATGGTAGAGTTTACACCGGCTCAAATTAAGCAAGCCTTGACGGGTTATGGGAATGCCGATAAGTACGAAGTGCAGCAAGCAGTAGCGCGGGAGTTGAATTTAGAGTGCATTCCTAAACCCGACGATGCAGCAGATGCATTGGCAGTTGCTTTGACCGCCTGGTTTTATCAGTCGTAGCAGATACAGCTAAGAAGTCTGTAAAGGGAGATTATACAGCAGGGTTAAGCGATGCTGTAGGCAGTTCGCCCTGCGATCGCTGCTTCATCATAACTTAGGAAATAACCAATTCGTTCTCTGGTGATCTGGGTAATGGCCAAGGTTTAGCAGTCAGTTGTCATTAGTAAAAACAACAGACAAGGGACAATCAACAACTCTTATTTTTTCGATGATTTGCACTGACATTTTTTTTGTATGCTATGTGACGAAGAGACTTCCAACAAATTAACGCTCCTAACGCTGGTGTGTAGAGGTGGATTGCTCGATACCATCGACCAATCCACCCGCTAGTTTAAAAAAATTCGACCCAGCCGTTAACGGGTTTTGATACTGGAAGTCTCCCACACAAACGTTCTGGTCAGATGAGGAGTAGATTGCATGAAAACAATGAGCCACTGGGGCAAACCTGTCGCTCTTTTTGCTATAGGATTGAGCGTCGTCGGAAGTCTTCAGACTCCGGCCTCCGCTGTTCCCAGCTTCGCGATCGCTAGTAGCATTGAGAAATCAAACCCCGCCTCGCTTCTAGCTCAGGATACCCCCGCGCAACCCGCTGCCGCTCCGGGTAGCCTGGTGGGGCAATGCCGTGCCGCCAAACAGCGGATTTTTGTCTATTCACAGCGTTCAACCTCCAGCCAAACACTCAGAACCTTAGCAGTGAACGAGCAAGTTACACTCGCCGACAATGGCAGCGGTGGTTGGATCGCAATCAGTGCCCCTGTAACCGGATATGTACAGGCAGCAAACCTCAAACTTTGCCAAGGTCAAACCACTCCACCAGATGAAACCACATCAAACCTCTGTCGTGTAGCTAATGTTGGTTTGGTTATC
>JAIUYC010000317.1 GCA_020216575.1 Coleofasciculus sp. S288
GCCCATGTTCCAATTCTGGAGATTAATGTAGAACGTTTGGCTTATCTAGAAACCCTCTTTGGTGCGAGAGTTGAATATTTATACAGCAATTCAGCACAAATTGAAGCCATTGTTCCCGATGCTGACTTACTTGTCGGTGCAGTTTTAGTTCCAGGCCGTCGTGCCCCCATCTTAGTATCTCGCTCGCTGGTCACGCGGATGCATCCTGGCGCTGTAATCGTCGATGTTGCTGTAGACCAAGGCGGCTGTATTCAGACAGTACGCCCCACCTCTCATACCAATCCTACCTATATTGAGCAGGGTATTCTTCACTACGGCGTTCCAAATATGCCAGGAGCTGTACCCTGGACGGCAACCCAAGCCCTAAATAATAGTACTTTACCCTATGTTCTCAAACTAGCAAATCAAGGGATAAACGCTCTAGAAAACGACCCAGCTTTGGCTAAGGGTATGAACGTACAGAACCATCGATTGGTTCACCCAGCTGTGCGAGAAGTGTTCTCCGATTTAATTGATTAGTCAACCGCATGCTCTTTGTAGAGACGTTTCGGTGGAACGTCTCCACGACTTCTTAAATGAGGTGTGTATCTGTCATTACATCTGGAACAATAACATTGCTCGTGCATAAGCCATCTATAAAATTTAATAACACTGTACGGTAGCGAACAAACAAAAAATTGCGAACTTGCTACTTTAGAAACAGTGAAAGTTATGCCACAAGTGTTAAAGCGATTTTTTTACTGGGTAGCAAACAGTTGATGCAAAACTCCCAAAGTCCCCTCATGTCTCAGAAAACCAAAGACTTGATTGATAAGTTGCTGATAGGAAAACTTTCTTTAGCTGATATTTCCAAGATTACGGGTATTTCAGAGCAATGTCTACAGAGCTATGTTGATGCTAAGTAGCTGTTTATTCTAGAAGTAATGTTGGGTGCTAAGCCCAACTTTTTATTTGTCTCGAAATCTCGACAATCAAACGCATTAAAAACCCTATTTTTCTAGCTCTAGGCTGATCAAGTTTTCACAAGTAATTGATAAATTACCTCAAGCGTTGAGCAATTCAATGCTCTAAACTCCGTGCCATAGGTAAAACCAAGGTTGGAGGGATTAGATGCGTTTAACCTGAGTAGACTGGACTTTGGAGACTTTATTCTAGTTAACTATCACTCTGTGTTGGATCTTGATAATATGTACGTAGCAACACTCTGGCCGGGTAAAGTTTATCCTCTAGGGGCAAATTGGGATGGCAAAGGCACAAACTTCGCACTGTATGCGGAAAATGCAACGGCTGTCGAGCTTTGTTTATTTGATAAAGACGATGAGGAGACGCGCCTCCTGCTGACAGAAGTAAGCAACTTCGTCTGGCACGGCTATGTGCCAGGGGTGGCACCGGGTCAAAAATACGGGTTCCGAGTGCATGGAGCTTATGCACCGAATGAAGGTCATCGATTCAACCCCAACAAACTCCTGATTGACCCCTATGCTAAGGCAATTGATGGGGATGTTGGCAATGGACCGGAACTATTTGGGTATTCTTGGGAGGCTCCGGAAAAAGACTTATCCTTTTCAGAGTTAGAGAATGCCCATCTGATGCCCAAGTGTATTGTCGTGGATCAGTCGTTTGATTGGGGAGATGACCAGCTCCTAAAAACACCGTGGCACGATACTATCATTTATGAAATGCACGTCAAGGGCTTTACGAAGCTGCACCCGGACATCCCGGAAGAACTTCGAGGTACCTATGCAGGACTAGGATATCCGGCTGCGATCGCACATCTCCAAGCCCTTGGAATTACAGCCGTTGAGCTGATGCCCGTTCACCACTTCCTTGCTTATCCAGGACATCTCGTTGACAAGGGGCTAAAAAATTACTGGGGCTACGATTCCATCAATTATTTTGCTCCTTACTCTGGCTACAGTGCCGACAAATCTCCGGGTGGTCAAGTCAGAGAGTTCAAGGAGATGGTTAAGGCGTTGCACTTTGCTGGGATTGAGGTGATTCTGGATGTCGTCTACAACCACACCGGAGAAGGCAATCACTTAGGCCCGACGCTGTCGCTGCGAGGCATTGACAACAGCACTTACTACCGTTTGGTAGATGAAGATCCACGTTATTACATGGACTTTACAGGTTGCGGGAATTCGCTCAATGTGCGCCATTCCCAAGTCCTGAAGTTAATTATGGATAGCCTGCGCTACTGGGTTACTGAAATGCACGTCGATGGCTTCCGTTTCGATCTTGCCTCAGCCTTAGCCCGCGAACTCTATGAGGTTGATAGTCTGGCAGCCTTCTTTGATATCATCCACCAAGACCCAGTGCTAGCTGATGTGAAGCTGATTGCAGAACCCTGGGACGTTGGTGAAGGGGGCTATCAAGTCGGTAACTTCCCAGTTCTCTGGTCGGAGTGGAATGGCAAGTATCGTGATACGGTGCGGGACTTCTGGCGTGGACAGGAGAGTGGGTTAGGGGAATTTGCTTACCGTTTCACGGGTAGTCCTGACTTATATTTTCAGATGAATGGGCGACAGCCGAATGCCAGTATCAACTTTATCACCGCTCACGATGGCTTCACCTTGAACGACCTAGTCAGCTACAACGAGAAACACAATGAGGCGAATAAGGAAGGAAATCGAGACGGTGAAAGTCACAACCGCTCTTGGAATTGTGGGGTGGAAGGTCCAACGGACGATCCAGGCGTGACGCGATTGCGCGAGAAGCAGAGGCGTAACTTCCTCACAACCTTAATGCTCTCCCAAGGTGTACCGATGTTGCTCCATGGGGATGAAATGGGACGCACGCAATGGGGTAACAACAATGCCTACTGTCAGGACAGCGAGATTTCCTGGTTAGATTGGAACTTGCAAACTGGAAATACAGACTTGTTGAAATTTACCAGTCAACTCATCTACTTTCGGCGCGAACATCCCCTATTTCATCGGCGCAAGTGGTTCCAAGGCCGAGCAATCCATGGTTCGGGCGTCAGTGATATCGCTTGGTTCAATCCCGATGGCGGTAAGATGACTCAGGAGCAGTGGGATATTGGTTATGCTAAAAGCCTTGGCGTTTTCTTGAACGGACGAGAGATTACTGCTGTTGGCCCGCGAGGCGAACGCATGATTGATGATGATTTTATCCTATTCTTTAACGCCCACTATGAAATGATTGAGTTTGCCCTACCAGACATGCTGCGAGATAAAAAGTGGGCGATTGTGATTGACACCAAGGAACCGCGCTTTGTGGAGGGGTCGAATGTTTATATGGACGATCAATTGGTGCCAGTGACGGAGCGATCGCTTGTAGTGTTGCGCCGCGTTGGATGACCAAAAGGCAGGTGGTAGGTAGTAGGAGTAGGTATGGGATTCTCTCTTTCTGCTTCCCCTGCCTCTTTTGAATGCAACTTGAATGCTGATTAGCTTATTCGTTTCATTCTTTTCTTTGAAAAGGGTTTTCACCAACCTCCAGTTGCTTTTTGGAACGTTTGAGGTTTTTCCAGAGAGCTTTGATTTGGTTGTAAGCTTCTTGGGGACTAAGTTTGCCGTTAGTTTCTAAGTTACAGATGTAAGTCACTCGCTGCGCAAATTCCTGCAAGTTAGCATTAAAAACCAGTCTCTCAATCTACTTCTAAAAAATTACAATGACTAAGGTTTAATCTTATCTACTTAAAGATATATATTTATGTTAAAAAAGAATGTATACACGATTACGATGTACTTCTTCTATTGGGTCATAATTTTTAAATAAACGAAATTATAGCTTCGTTGTATTTCCGCTCAGCTAAACTACACCTTACGTCACTTCTTTAGGAAGAGGTTAAGACAAAGTAGTACCATTATGCTCAAAACTAGATTCAGACCTTGAAAGTGGAACAAACACTAACCTGTCGCGAGTAGAGCCGAGATGGCGATTAAGGAATTTTTGGAACGAATTTCGGACACAGTTTGGGAAGTTCCCGTTTCCTACAAGGAGGGAATGCGCGTTCCCGCACGGATTTATGGCACAGAAAAGTTAATTCAGGACTTGGATGAAGCCGTTTACGACCAAGTGACTAACGTCGCGACGCTGCCAGGGATAACGAAGTATGCTCTGTGTATGCCGGACGGACATTTTGGGTATGGGTTTCCTATCGGTGGCGTGGCGGCAATGGATGTGGAGCGAGGCGGTGTAATTTCCCCTGGTGGCATCGGTTTCGATATTAACTGTGGTATGCGCTTGCTGGTGACCAACCTGACCTACGATGAAGTCAAACCCCGGATTAAAAAACTGGTGGATAGGCTCTATGAAAGAGTACCTGCTGGGGTGGGAAGTAAAGGCTTTGTCAAGATTTCCCGAGATGAGTTTCGGAAAGTTGTTGAGGAGGGTGCGCATTGGTGCGTCCGTAATGGTTATGGTTGGGACGAGGATCTGGAACTGATAGAAGAAGGCGGATGTCTTGGGGGAGCGGATTCTTCTAAGATCAGTGACAAGGCAATCGATCGCGGATTCAATCAAATTGGCACATTAGGTTCTGGCAACCACTATCTAGAAATTCAAGTGGCTCGACCGGAAAATGTTTTTGATGAGGAATTGGCAGAAGCGTTTGGGATTACTATCCCGAATCAGGTAGTGGTGATGTTCCACTGTGGCAGTCGGGGATTTGGTCATCAGGTGGCGACGGACTATCTGCAAGTCTTCCTGAAAGTGATGGAGAGTAAGTATGGGATTAAAATTTTAGACCGGGAACTTGCCTGTGCGCCCTTCAACTCTCCAGAAGGACAAGATTATTTTGCGGCGATGAAATGCGGCATCAATATGTCCTTTGCCAATCGTCAAGTTATTCTGCACCGCATCCGCGAGGTGTTTTCGGAGACGTTCGGACGTTCTGCTGAAGACATGGGAATGCATATGGTTTATGATGTAGCGCACAATACTGCCAAGCTAGAGCAACATATCGTGGATGGAAAAGAGCGATCGCTCCTCGTCCATCGTAAGGGTGCAACTCGCGCTTTTGGTCCCGGAATGCGAGATGTGCCAGAACGGTATCAGGACATCGGTCAACCGGTTATCATCGGCGGCAGTATGGAAACGGGTTCGTATTTGCTCACAGGCGTTCCCAGTGGTGACCAAACGTTTTTCAGCACCGCTCATGGCAGTGGATGAACCATGAGTCGGACGAAGGCGCGAAAAACGTGGCGCGGTGACCAACTTCTAAAGGATATGGAGAAGCGAGGCATTTATGTCCGCAGTACTTCAAAACCTGGACTGGCGGAAGAAGCGGGTGGAGCCTATAAAAATATAGATGATGTCATCGAAGCGGCTGAGTTAGCTGGGATTAGCAAACCAGTTGTTCGGTTAACTCCCATTGGGAACATTAAGGGGTAGGTTATGCAGGTACGCACACCACTCACGGTTATTACTGGAGCGCTTGGAAGCGGAAAAACAACCCTGCTGCGTCACATCCTCAACACGTTTCCTAAAAAAATCGCCATTCTGATGAACGAATTTGGCGAAATTGCGATCGATACTAAAATCATTCAAGGGAAAAACGTCCAGATGGCAGATTTGGGTGGGGGTTGCGTCTGCTGTTCGTTGCTGGGCGAGTTTGAAGCGGCAGTTAATGAAATTATAGATACCGTTGACCCAGACATGATTGTGGTCGAGACAACTGGCGTTGCAGAACCGGATGCGCTTGTTTTCGATATTCAAGAAAGCCTAACGACTGTCCGCTTAGATGGAGTCGTTACGGTTGTTGATGCAGACGCAATGGTAAAGTATCCCCGCACAGGTCATACGACTCAGTTGCAAATTGAAGCCGCAGATGTCATCCTCTTGAATA
>JAIUYC010000318.1 GCA_020216575.1 Coleofasciculus sp. S288
AAGCTGATTCCCCTTGGTCAAACCGTTGGTCAACAGCTACTGCTCGAACTCCACCCTCAGTTATCTCTTACCACCCAAGATGTTTTAGGGTTGGAGGATGAACGATTAAGTAGCTGCGGTTGGGGATTGGCGCTTGCCAGCATGGCTCACGAAACTCAGTATACCCGCTTATTTCGTAGCTAAGCTATCGCCCATTTAACTTGCAAGTTGGTAAATGGCAGATTTTTTGTGGGATGCGCATCTTGCCCGTCGGTGATTATATAAATTACAGCACTTTGCAAGTTGGTGTGATACAGTTCCCCGTTCCCCTTTACTGCTGAGCATTCAATCGGTAAAAACCTTGTATAAAGAACTTTCGAGATATCTTAACATTTATTTATAAAGGGCTTTTAAAATCTCAACTTTATTATCAAAATAAAAGTTAAAGTTAACGAGATATCGTCGCGCTTTTTAATAAAGATTCAGTAGATATACCCAGTCAATATCAGCCAAATTGCTAAACTTGAGTCGATGGTACTCATCTTAGAGTAGATATGTAGAGTTTAGTTATCAATAACATCATGCAAATTAACGACAAATTTATCAACAGCAGTTCGCCTGAACCTTCGCCTTCGGCAGAGTCGCCAGAGGATTGTCAATTAGACTTATTACAAGTCTTCGCACAACAAGATCACTCAGATGCCTCAGATTGTATTGCAGGAGAAGAGTTTTACCAGCAATTAAAAAGCGTTCCCGATGCGATAATCTCTCTTCAGTACAAATTTGATCAGTTTTTGAGTTTTCATGTTAGTCAGGTTCAGCAAGGATACATTATGGGAGCTGGCACTGAAGCCATTTGTCTTCGTTGTCAGATTGACGGCAAGATTTACACCTTTTACCGCGAACACCTAGAGCAGATGAGCGAAAACGAACGCCATCAATTATTCAAGCAGTTAGAACTTGACAGTAGCCAGTTTTTCCAGTGAAGGGACGTATCGTATTTGATTTCCTCAGATACCTTCTTAGACTTAGCTAAAAATCATTGAAACGTGAGTTCGATGTAAGCTGAGAAGCTTTATCCTCTTACACATACCAAAAGCTATACCCCTCACTCCATCGTTAGCAGTCTTTTATCGCGAACTCACGCTAGGGGAGACTGCGTACATTTAATCGGCTAGTTCCAAGGAAAATGGGGAGGTGAGGAGATTTAACTAGTGCAGGCTGGCAGAAATAATCCACAAGCTAACAGACGATTGAAAACCTTACACTCAAGGACTTTTGAATGCGTGACTTCCAAGGGAGCGGCACTAGCGGGTTACTTCTGCCATGCTGGAATAGCCATTCATGAAGCTGGTTGAGCAGGGGCTAAAATTTACATTAGTTTACATAGTCATGAGAGTGGGATTCAAGTAAGTGTAATACAGAGCTTTGTAAGAAAAATACGATGTATTACGTTTGCTGTGTGGCATCCTTTACTGAGAACTACTCTATAGCCTTTCTTAGAAGCCTTATAACCTAATACATTCTGCTAATAACTAGTTCCTTTCCGAGTCAAGCAATTAACTCAGCGTGTAATGGAAATGTGTAACAGTGCAAGGCTTTTGTACACTCGTGTAATACATTGACTCGGCTAATCTGTAACACTGTAAATTACGCCAATTATCCTAATAATTTGCGCATATTTACTTAAGGACATCCACTTAAGTTCAGGCTAGGCTGAATAAGGAGCATCAAATCAAGACGTAATAGCCGTGCTATATTAGGGTTACCAAATAGATATAGTCAGGGTTACAGGCAAAAAGTAGAAGCTTGGTTGGTGAACGTCGATCAACAAAGTTCTTAACTCATTACTTCAGTAAGAATACTACTAATGCAGCCGGGTGCGATCGAACGACATAAAACAGAAAAGGCTCTCTGGCAATCAAGCTCACTTGCCTAGTCATTAAAACTCTCAAAAAAACCACTTAACTGTCACAGGCTGTAAACACCTTCAGGAGAACACCTGCACTGCTGTTATTCAATCAAAATCTTTCAGCACTGGTTTCAAACTCAAATGTTTGTTCTCCCGTACTGGTGGTGGAAAACCAGTTTTTGGGCATGGGGCATAGGGCATAGGAGCCGTCTTATCTAGCAAGCATCTCCGCAAATTGATAATTTTTAGTTTTTGTATTCGGTGCGTCTTCCTGTTCAGGTATTCCCTTCAATTATCTAGGAACCGAAGCGTATCTATCCAATGATTCACTAAATTTATTGGTGGATTGAAATTTGCTCCCAATTTAGATGAACTAAAAGAGGAATTTCACAAGAGTAATGAGATCCAACCTTGTGAACTAAAATCCGTTTGTGCATAGATAATTAATGCTTACAGTTTTTCTAATGTCCCCGACTACCTTATCGAAGGGAATAAGTAACTTCACAGAAATTTAGGTGTTCTTAAACAATGCTGACTCCTTCATTTGTTCGTTCGATGGATCGCCCAATTGCAACCTGTGATGTAACTAATACGGACGAGCTAGCACAGCAGATTCAATCCGGTGGCTTGCAACAATTTACAGGTCGGTTGGATTTGTCCATTAAAGATACCAAAAGTCAGAATTGGAGCTTGTACTTCTGCCAAGGGGGGTTGATTGGAGGGGCTAGTGAGATGCATCCGATGCGCCGTTGGCGTCGGCAACTAGCTCATCACTGCCCACAACTCGATATCGAAATTGTTGATCGAGGGTCGGATGGGCTTCCCTGTTGGGATTACAATTCATTAGCCACATTGGTGAGACAGGGGACAGTCCTACCAGGGCAGATGGCGGCGCTCATTGAAGGCAACATTACGGAGATACTGTTTGATATCCACCAACGGTGGGAACGAGTTCGCTATCGTTCGGATTTGCAACTGACCTACAGGCAACTTCCCGAACACGTCATACATTCATCCATTGCTGTGATTCGCACTGACCAAGTTTGGCAACAAGCCCTGCAAGCTTGGAAGACATGGCAGAAGGCTGGTTTAGTAGACTGTTCCCCAAACTTAGCTCCAGCAATTTGGACACCTGAGAAATTGCGACAGCGTACTTCTCCTGCTGCTTATAACAACTTGACCACCAGAATAGATGGCAACCAAACATTAAGGGATTTGGCGGTTAAGTTGAAACAAAATCTATTGCCTCTAACTCAATCACTCATGCCCTACATTAGTGAAGGGTTGATTACACTGATTGAAGTTGGGGACTATAGTTGCTCCCTAACGCCAGATACAACCTCCAGCTTTCAGCCATCATTTAATGTAACCCCTGTAAATCCGGTTTTACCTCAACCCCAATCGAATAATCCTTTAGTAGCCTGCATTGATGACAGCCAGATGGATGGTCTGATTATGAGTCAAATTCTTAACAAAGCTGGCTATCGATGTATCACAATTCAAGACCCAGTGAAAGCACTGCCGATATTGCTAGAAAACAAACCAGAGCTAATCTTCTTGGATTTGGTTATGCCCGTTGCCAATGGCTATGAAATCTGTGCACAACTTCGCCGCGTTTCAGTTTTCAAGAACACGCCCGTCATTATTCTTACTAGCAGTGATGGAATTGTAGACCGGGTTCGATCAAAAATGGTTGGCTCATCAGGATTTCTAGCAAAGCCCATCAATCCTGAAAAAGTTCTGACCGTTCTACAGAAGTATCTACCCACACCAACGCCGGCCTCATCCGAGAGGCTGTCAACCATGCCAACCGAGGTTTCAGATCCATCGGAGTTGAAGCAAAATGGCTCCAACTTTTCACCGCTCCAGAAAGCGGATATCGAAGGAGAATTTTTAGGACGTTTGAATTGAATTAAGGCAGTTTAAGGTGATTTCAGTCTTTCTAATTGCCATATTAATACTGCACTTTTATTAAGTGCTGTGAGAAGTTAATGGCGTGAATCAGATGAATTTGAAGAGCTTTGGATTACGGAATTCTATCATGACTACAATCCTTTTAGTTGAAGATAGCTTAACAGAAACTGAAATACTGACCCGTTATCTCAGACAAGCGGGTTTAACAGTGGTTAGTGTCAAAAGTGGCGAGGAAGCCTATCTCAAACTCCAGTCACAGAAGCCAGATTTAGTGATTCTCGATGTAATCTTGCCGGGACGAAGCGGATTTGAACTCTGCCGCGAACTTAAGACGAATGTCAATACTCAGAAAATTCCTGTAGTAATTTGCTCAACTAAAGATACTGATGTAGACAAACTATGGGGTTCAATGCTAGGAGCGGATGCTTATATACCGAAACCAGTAGACCAGCAAAAACTAATGCAAACTATTCGGCAATTGACGGCTGTTTAGTTATGAGCCATTGGTCAGTTGCCAGTTGTTAGTTGTCAGTTGTTCAAAAGCACTAACGAATGACCCATGACCAAGGACTAATTACCAGAATTTAAATATGCTTGCCCAAATGTTTGTCAGCTCAACAGGGATTGATCTCGATCCGCTCAATCTAGAACCACCACCGCCAGAAACTCGCCAGCGCTTGCTCCGCTTTCCCCTCGATCGCCAAGATAGTGCGCTACTGCCTCTAGAGCAGATTACAGAAGTTCTCAGAGTGAATGTAGCAGAAATCCTACCCGTTCCTGAGATGCCCATTTGCGTTCTGGGAATTTGCAATTGGCGGGGAGAAATGCTCTGGATCGTTGATTTAAATCTTTTTCTCGGCTGTCCGTCTCTGCGGCAGCAAGAGCAAGTGTTAGTCACTCCGGCAGTCATGGTGGTTCAAGTGAATGACCAATCTGTGGGTCTGATGGTATCGCAAGTTAACGATATTGAGTTGCATGAGTTGGAGCAACTTCAGTTAGCCGCTCCCGGTCTATTCCCACCTAAGCTTCTGCCTTTTGTCCTAGGGGCACTGCCAGGAGGCAAAGGTATCGTCTTGGATGTTAACGCGATCGCGCAGTGTCCTCTATGGCAACTTCATCACAAAGAAGTGTCTTAAGAGGCTGCCACAAACGCGATTGCGTCCGTGATGGATGAAACAAATAACTCCCCCTGCTCCCTCTGCTCCCTCTGCTCCCCTACCTCCCCTGACTCTTAACAGGAAAGAGTCGATTCAACCCGATATTAAAGCAACAGAAAAACCAATGACGCAGAAACTCGATCAACCCGAGCAAACTCATAATTCTGAGCCTCAGCTTGACCCGTTACCCGCAAAAACTGCTAGCGTTAGCGAAGCCAGGATTAAAGCTATTCCAACCGTCGATATAGAGCAATATTTCAAGCGCGAACGGCAATGGTTATTCAACTTTGCTAACCGGATACGTCGCGTTGCCTTTATTGAAAATATAGATGCCCTGCTGGAAACAGCGGTGACCGAGGTTCGGGAGCATTTTAAGGTAGACCGAGTGCTGATCTATCGTTTCCAGAGCGAAACCCAAGGGGTGGTGCTGGCTGAATCAATGACACCTGGCTATGCCCCTAGTTTGAAAGAAACCCTACCCGCGATCGCATTTGGTGCCGAGAATCAAATCGAGTACTACCAAAGGCAAGTTATTGCTTTGGAGCGTATCTCTCAAAGCAGCGCGACTCCTTACCAACTTCAATTGTGCAAACGGTTTCAAGTCGAAGCTTGCTTGAGTCTGCCGATTATTCTAGAGCGGCAAGTATGGGGCTTAATTGTTTTACAACAATGCACCAGTCCCAGAGTATGGCCGGAAGTGGAAATTAACCTGCTCTACCAGGTTGTCACCGAGTTGACACTCAACCTACAGCCCGTAGAACTCCGCCTCCAGCAGCAACAGCTAACTGAGAAGAACAAAGTTGTCGGTAAGGTTGTTGCTAAAGTTCTC
>JAIUYC010000319.1 GCA_020216575.1 Coleofasciculus sp. S288
GTTGGTTCTTAAGTGTGACAAAATTCACTCGCTGACCAACAACTAACAACCGAATAAAGACGGCTGAAAGCTAAAATTAAAGTTAGGTAGATAAACAAATTAAAAGAGAGGAGTAACAGTGCCAAAACCTGATATTCATCCAAAGTGGTATCCAGAAGCCAAGGTCTATTGCAACGGGCAAGTGGTAATGACCGTTGGCTCGACTAAACCCGAAATCCACGTCGATGTTTGGTCTGGCAACCATCCCTTCTATACGGGAACCCAGAAAATTATTGACACTGAAGGGCGCGTTGAACGCTTCATGCGGAAATACGGAATGCTGGATAAGCAGGCTGCGGCGGCCGATAAGTCTAAGACCCAAGAGAAATAGCTGGTTGACTTGCTGCAAAGCGCCCAGTCGCTAGCTTGCTGGGTCAATCAAGGGTTGAACGTTGAAAGGTTATATGTTGAAAGTTACTAAGACCTCCTAACCTTCAACTGACTAACCTACAACCTTCAAACTATTAAAGTGCAACCAAGCTATTTTGTTGGAGCCGCATGAGTCATGGCTGAATCCTACCTGCTGGAAAAACTACAATCTGTTGAGCAAACCTTCAATGAGTTAACGCGACGTTTGGCAGACCCCGATATCGTGACAGATCCGGCCGAAATGCAACGGGTCACTAAGGCGCGTTCCTCTTTGGAGGAAGTTGTCAATACCTACGAGATTTGGAAGACCGCTCAGCAAGAGCTAGCGGGGGCACGACAAGTCCTCAAGGAAGCCAATGGCGACCCAGAACTGCATGAAATGGCGGCGCTGGAAGTTGAAGAACTCGAGGCGAAGCTCGAACAACTGGAAAAGCGCCTGAAAATTTTGCTATTGCCCCGCGACCCCAATGATGATAAGAACATCATGCTGGAAATTCGGGCAGGTACCGGTGGTGATGAAGCGAGTATCTGGGCGGGGGATTTGGTGCGGATGTACTCCCGCTATGCCGAAGGACAAAATTGGCGGGTGAAGTTGCTGAGCGAGTCGCCAGCAGATATGGGGGGCTTCAAAGAGGCAATACTGGAAATCCAGGGAGACCAGGTTTACAGCAAGCTGAAGTTTGAAGCAGGCGTTCATCGGGTACAGCGAGTCCCTGTCACGGAAGCTGGTGGACGAGTTCACACATCAACGGCAACGGTGGCGGTGATGCCAGAAGTTGATGAGGTGGAAGTTCAAATCGATCCCAAGGAGTTGGAAATTAAAACAGCTCGTTCGGGTGGTGCAGGCGGACAGAATGTAAACAAAGTGGAAACAGCCGTTGACCTGTACCACAAACCTACGGGTATTCGGGTTTTCTGTACGGAAGAGCGATCGCAATTGCAAAACCGCGAGCGAGCGCTACAAATTCTCCGTGCGAAGCTGTACGAGATGAAGCTCCAGGAGCAGCAAGAAGCCGTGACCTCAATGCGGCGATCGCAAGTTGGGACGGGTTCTCGTTCGGAGAAAATCCGCACGTATAACTACAAGGACAATCGCATCACCGATCACCGACTGGGTCAGAACTATTCACTCGCTCCAGTTCTTGAAGGTGAGTTAGAGGGAATCTTCCAAGCTTGCATTGCTCAAGACCAGCAGGAACGCTTGGAAGAGTTGGCGGCTTCTACTACCAATGCTGAATCAGTTAAGTGAGTTAGCTTTCTTCGCCTATCCGTCCCACATCCTACCCGTAGAGAGGCGTGGGATGGTGTGCTGTAAAAAACAAAGGGTATTGAACCCATTGTTTTTCCAACAAATTTTTAAACTCTCACCTCCTTCCCCCTTTACTCAGTTTGGTAAATGGTAAAGGGGAAGTTATTTTTTAGCGGCCTAACTTGTTGGGAATTCCATCACAACCGCCAGGAATTGTCCTTCGGGATTTCTCACCACACCAAGCACAGCAGTAGTAGCGCTGTTGTTCATCGAGTCGTAGAACCCCCGTAAAGTTGGCGTTCTCAACCACAGCCCCTGCATAAGCTCCCGTTTCGTAGTCGGGGCGTTTGGAGCGGCTGCGAGGACTGGCATGCTCCAATGAGCCATAGAACAGGCGAACTCCCTTCATGTCAGCCCCAGATAGGTTGGCTT
Source organism: Coleofasciculus sp. S288 (assembly GCA_020216575.1). Classification (GTDB taxonomy): domain Bacteria; phylum Cyanobacteriota; class Cyanobacteriia; order Cyanobacteriales; family Coleofasciculaceae; genus JAIUYC01. The sequence continues at coordinate 2,090 of JAIUYC010000319.1, forward strand.
CATACAGAACTGTTCGAGCCAAGTTCGCTCCTACCAAGTCACAGCGGCTAAGATTGGCTCTGACCATATTGGCGTCACTCAATTCTGTCCAGCGCAGATCGGTTCCGGAAATGTCTGCACCAGCCAACATGACGTGCAGGTCAATCACCCGCACCCCATATTCCCGGTCTTCCAGATAACCGCCGTAACCATCGAGCATAGGACGCCCTAAGTGGCGATCTCGTTTCAGAGGTGTCAATAACCGAGACTGGGACAAAAATCTGAGGACTTTCGCTTTACCTAAGGCGTCTACACTACTCAGAATTGCCGCCGTTCGTCCTTCTGAAAAGGCTCGTTCTTGAGGCCAGTCTTCTAACAGTCCTTCACTATCCAATGCCAATTCGGAGACGCCCTGAAAGTAAGCATCAATCGTTTGCTGCTGGGTGATTATATTCTGTTGGATGGTTAGGTCTTTAGAAATGACGTACTGTCGCCAAGCAATGTAAACCGCAAGGATGGCGATCATAATTTGCCCCAAGGCTCCAATCCATTCTGCAAGAGAGCCAATTGAGTCAGAATCAAGGCTTCTGAGTACTTCATCAAACCGACGAACGACACCAGTGAGCCTTGCTAACCCCAACAGAGACGCCAACACTCCGAAGGTCGCGACAAATTGAGCACGTCCCTGTGGAGAAATGGCTGCACTCAACCACCGGTGTAGGGGAGGCCAAATCACTCGCACTGATACTAGGAAGCTAACCAGTGTCCCCGACATGGCTATCCAGAAATTATCAATCGTTAACCCGACAATCAAAATAGCGATCGCTATCAGGGTAATCAGAGCCAGCGATTGATTAGTTTCATGCTCTGGGTCAGTACGTTTGGATAGCGGCAGGATAGACAGGTGAGCTAACTGCCGACTCGGTATCGCTTTGGCTGGGGATTTACCATTGCCGGAGTTGTCATCGGCGACACCGTCTCCACTGGCACTGTTGGGAGTAGTTACGGGTGGGTTGGACTGAGGAGAATCGGGCGGGATTGTCATCGTATTCCAAGTCAAGCAAGCACAGCAGAATGCATAGCCATATTTATTAGAGCCGCCGCGAAGACTGCGTACCCTTGTGGTCGCAAATGAAAGGCGGGGCTTTTCTGTGAGACGGAGATTGCCAAATCGGTCTTTGTTCTAAAACGGGTAACTCTACTGAATTTCTATGATTTCGTTGATACTTTGACATCCAAAATAATTGTAAAGTGTCAAAATAGTCTTCTCCTCTATCCTTCTGAAATCACCTCGATAAATTTTCCCTACTGTAGTTGGGCTAAGTCCAGTTTCTTCGGCTAGAGTTTTTTGGTCTTTAACTCCCTTGCGTTGCATTAGTTCAGGGAGTCGGCTGACAAATTGCATAATGTGATTGACACAATAATACGTAGCTGTCATCCTATCATTTAGTCAAGATACTAACAAGGCAGTCGCGCAGGTTCTCATCCACAAGCGACTGCCTGCTATATTATCAGCAAAAGAAAGCTGAATAGATTGCCGCTAAAGAGGAAAAAGAGCGTCAAGAGCGGATTGAGAAATTAAGAGAACTACAAGAGGGGATTGAAAAATGAAACTATTCAACTTAAGCCTTGGCTATACACCGGAAGAGAAAAAAATTACTTGTAAGTTAGTTGATTTGAGGGATGAAGTTTTCTCTTTCCTAATGAATTGGGCTAGAACAAACAAAGAAGCTTTGCTAAAGGCAAAGTACGTTTACCATTTGAACCCTGATACTCAACGGCAAGAAATTGACTCGTTAACGAGTGATGCCGACACTGCAATCAAGCAACTTTATCAAGAGGTTAACACCAAGTTTGGAATCACATTAGATTCTTTAGAAGCCTCTGCTGTTTCTGGTTTTGTTCGACTAGTTGAGAAAAATCCGGAGATGATTGGTTAGATGAATCGTATCGAGTTTACTTAATGATTTTTGGGTTCTTCAGTACTTAGTATGCCAAATCAGCCCAAAAGCCTTACTGGGTAAGGATTGTTATAAGTTGACAGATTTTTTTAGATCAAAGCCTTGGCCAGTAAGGCTTACAGAGTTGCTGTATTTAATTTCTGCATAACAGGTACGCAAGAGCCGATTTTTGTTTCTAGAGAAGCAACAAAAATCTCTTTCTTTTCTTACCTTTAAAGATGAACGGATAGCAAGGTTAATATTTCAGTATAATTAGCTACAGAAAGCCAAGTGTGAATTTCTAGATCTATATATAGAATAAATAAACAAGTTGAAGATGACGCACTCCAGTTAGCGCATCTAGCCCTGAAAACTTCGGCAACTAACACTTGGTTCGGGTAGTGTAGCAGACAATATAGGACTGGTTCATGTAGGTCTATGAATGAAATTTATCGGATTAATCGTCGCAAATTTATTCAATACGGATCGCTTACCCTTGGATCTAGTATTGTTGCTGCTTGCACGGGTAATAGCAGCCAAGCGCCGTCAACTAGTGCTTCCCCTACTGCCAGCTCTACCGCTAGTGACAATCTAACTAAAGTGACCTACGGTACTAACTGGTTCGCTCAAGCGGAGCATGGGGGCTTTTACCAAGCCGTTGCTACGGGTATTTATAAGGAGCATGGGCTAGATGTGACGATTAAGATGGGAGGTCCCCAGGTCAATGGCACGCAGCTATTGATGGGGGGAGCGGTTGATTTCTTCATGGGATATGGGGCTGATGCCATTAAAGCCGTGGAAGAAGAAATTCCCAAAGTTACTGTAGCGGCTATCTTTCAAAAAGACCCTCAAGTACTCATTGCTCACCCAGGTATAGGCAATGACTCCCTAGAAAAACTCAAAGGAAAGCCAATTCTAGTTTCGGCTGCTGCTAACACTACATACTGGCCTTTCCTCAAGGCCAAGTATGGCTTTACCGACGCCCAGAAACGTCCTTACAACTTTAACCCCGGTCCCTTTCTGGCAGATAAAAATGCAGCGCAGCAGGGATACGTGACATCTGAACCGTTGGCTATCAAGAAACAGGGAGGGTTTGACCCCGTAGTGATTCTACTGGCTGACCACGGTTACACTCCTTACTCAACCACGATTGAAACTAGGAAAGAACTGATTGACAAGAACCCAGATTTAGTTCAGCGGTTTGTCGATGCTTCAATTAAAGGTTGGTATAGCTATTTAGAAGGTGACCCCACTCCCGCCAATGAATTGATAAAAAAAGATAATCCAGAAATGACAGACGAGCAGATTGCCTACGGGCTGGAAAACCTCAAAAAATACGGCATCGTTATCTCGGGTGATGCAGAAAACCTAGGAATTGGTGGAATGACGGAGGAGCGCTGGAAATCCTTCTTTGATACGATGGCACAGCAGGGAGTGTTTAAGAAAGATACCGATTACAAACAGGCGTTCAACCTGCAGTTTGTCAACAAGGGCGTCGATGCGTACAAAACTTGAGAGGTGATAGTTGGTAGGAATAAAGCTTAAAATCCCGATGATCTAAAACCTACAACCTGCAACCTAACCCTTTCCTAGGAAAGCCTTACCCTGAGTAGTATTTCCTAGCAAGGAAAGAGTACCTGCAATTATACTTTTGAGAGGAAAGTTAACACATCCAAAATCAAAAATTCCTATGAGTCCTCGCCCTGCGATCGCATTTCATCAGATCAACAAGGTTTACTCCAACGGGACAGTTGCCTTGCAGGACATGAATCTCACCATC
>JAIUYC010000320.1 GCA_020216575.1 Coleofasciculus sp. S288
CTTAACACCTTGAGCGCCTGCTTGCGCTTGCTGATGTCGCGTAATATCCAGCGAATCGAAATCACTTTGCATTGAGCGTCACGAGTCGCCGCTACTGTTAGAGCTACGTCCAAGATTTCCCCATTACGAGGTTGCAGTTTTGCCATCCACTCCTGCACCCAGTCATACTCCTGTAGCTGGTTGAGTTTAAAACGGAACTCCCGACGATCTTGTACAGGAATGAAGCTAATCAACAGCTTGCTGATCAACTGCGATGTCTCAACGTTGAGCAGTGCGGCGGCAGCACGATTAGCTTCCTGAATTTTCCCGTTTGCATCGGTTACCAGATAAGCATTCGGCATGAACTCAAACAAGTCTTGGTAGCGCTGACGTTCTGTTTCTAGTTGCGATCGCAAGGTTATCAGCTCCTCCATCTGCTGGAGCATTTCTTCTGAGGCGACTTGCAATTCTTCTGACGCGACGCCAAGTTCTTTGAAAGCGGATGGTAGGATGTCGGCTTGCGGATGTACCGAGGCGCTTGCGCCTCGGTACATTTCTGCTAAGCGCCAGTGAATCTCCTGTAACTGCTGAGTAAATACATCTACGTTCATACACACCTCCAATACGCGCCCTAACCTACTTAAGGATAAAAGCCTTCCTGTTTTATGAACTCATCAATTTTATAGATTTCACGGAGCTAACGAGGAAAAATTACTACTTGCTAATAACGACTCGTCAAAAACTCCGAATCCCAACTATTTTGGTCGTATAAAGAGCTGCGACACACCTTTGTATTCAATGTTACAGATAAGCTTAACATTAGCCTGATCCTTTGGGCAGAAGTATATAGGGAATTGCAACAGGTATTGTTTTTGATAAAGACCAAACCCCCAAGCGTAACTGGGAGTTTCCGCAGCCTAGTCAAGGTAAGAATCAATAATGTTTTCATAGCCTTAACTATTAGATGGCTTGTGCTTAGGCAACTCTCAGATTACTTTTTTTTACTATTCGTAACTGAAGACATGGCACAAACAATCGCTTTTTTAGAAGAAAAACTAGCTCATAACTACAACCGTCGAATTCTATGTTGTTATGTAAATGATACGAGTAAACTTCAAATTATCCGAATTAAAAATATTCCTGATTTCCGTTGGGAGCGAGTGGTTTTCCCCGGTCAGCGTCTGATGTTTGCAGCCTTATCGGAAGCCAAACTAGAGATTTCATCTAGTGAATTTGTTACACTACTCCTTCCCTGTAATAAGCTGCGTGTCACGGAAAATCTTAGGGAGACTACATCTTAGAAAAAACTAGACTTGAAGAATTTTTTCAATTATTTTACGATGTTTCCGAAAGTAATCAACTTAACCTTGATACTAGTCATCCAAGAAATTGAATATGTTTTAGCAGGTTATTCCGAGTATCCCTATCAAGTAGCATTTTCCATTCCAGAATGGCGGAACAAGCTAATTCTTGATGTTCTCAATCAAATCCCTAATTACTATACAATCCTTGAGGACACCGAAGAACTCCCCACAGACGCTCAATTTCTCTACGCCTCACAGCAGGAGCAAGTGCTACTAGAAACGCTGATTCGCGAAAGTATTGCTGACATTTTTGAAGAAATGCCAACGTCATAAAAAAACCTCCCTTTCTTTCCTCTGCGCTCTCTGTGCCTCTGTGGTTCGTTAGATGAACAGAATTAAACAAAAAGTAGGCATTGCCTGCTAAAACCCTATCCTTCAAATCCCGATAGCATAATAGGCAATGCCCACCCTACAACTAGCTCAATACTCTACAGAGAACTTCTTTGTCCAACCTGACTCAAGAATCGAAACGCCTTGACGATATGACTACCACACTCGGTTGGTGAAGTAGCATAAAAAGCACGCCAAGCCGCCGCCTTATACTCATCATATCGGTCTGCTTTTTCGGGGAAACGCTCCAACCATCCCAACCGCACAGCATGGCCGATAAGGACATCTAACACGATATACTCTTCAATTTGTAAGTTCGGGTTGCGCTCCAGGATAGCAGCAAGTTCCATCAACGCCTCAATATTCACCTGTCGATATTCTGGAGCCTGAATTTTATTGAGCAAATGCTCCACCCGCAGCGCAAAATTCTTTTCCCCTGGCGTCATTTCTGACAGGAGGGGTTGACTATCCAAACGATTGCGGCGCTCTAACTTATCGCCAATCACCAAACCCCGACAGTGTTTCATCACGCGCCAGACGTTGGGATAGAAATTTCTGGGAACGCGGCCTGCCGCACCATCTAACTGCCGCTTTCTAATCCAACTCCCCGTCGCTGGTACTTCCTCCATCTCATCCTGATCCCCTGGCAACACCGCCCAATTAATATCGCGATCGCTCTGCCTGACATGCAATGATTCTTGCTGGCGCAGTTTTTGATTCATCCCCTCATACCCAGCCAAACAGGTGCGCAACCGCATCTTAATTTCAAACGGGCTTAAGTGCATAAGCTGTTCATAGGCTTCATCCTGAGTAACCCCTAACTCAGCCGCGAGTTCGCTTGTCAGTAGCAGAATGAGATACCCAACCCGCAGTGTCAGCAAGCCCTTGAGTAATTGAGGTTCTGCCTTGATGATGATGCCGAGGTATATCAGAATTTCTTGGGTAAGAACGCGATCGCGAATATCCTCCCGACAGAACTCGTCAATTTTCGCACTAATTTCCAGGTGCGACATCGGGTTTTTAATCAGTGACGCCTCACTGTAAGCCTTACCCACGGTAATCTGCTTGCCGCGTACCAAAATCTCCGTCACCGCATCCGACAGATTAATATCCACCTTATTCAACAAACCCGCCGCTTGACGCACCACTGCCCAATAGGAAGAAGCCAACTCTGTACCCGCTTTGATGTAAACTTCATTGAGCAAATCTGCGACGGTTACTCGCACTCTTTCTCCCCCAAACCCTGTATCGAAATCCAACCCCCGCAGACGCTTTAGGGTACGCAACAGCTCGATTTGCTCGTAAAGATTCTGAGACTGGCGCAAACTATCGAGTAATAACCTGAGGTTGGTTTCACATTCGAGCAGAAATTCCTGAGTATGACCTAACGGACCATTTTTCTCTGGAAGGCTGGTTAGATAGTAGCAACGCGGTAGCGCATCTTTAACCGATGACTGGGTGAATTCAAACTCGTGGAGAAAATCGATGCGTTCGGTTCCGGCTGTCAGCATCAACTGATTGAGATGCCCCAGTTTCACCCGCACACCATTACACAACCCGTCTTTCAATTCCTGGATCAACTGTAGAAGTGGCGATCGCAGATTGGGAATTGGGAATTGGGAAGACGCAGAGAGTCTGGTTGAAGAATTCCCCGTTTCTCCGTGTCCCCCTGTCCCCATATCCTCTTCAACCCCACTCTCTAACATCGTATGGGTTAACAACAGAGTCATTGTCGGACGCCCCAATTCACTCCAATGGCGTTGCATGTATGCGAGTTCGCTTTTAATCTGAGCCACCAAGAAGTGGTAGTCAAGGGTTAGGTAAAACTGCTGTTGGTCTAAAAATGCAGGCAGGAAGACAATCGTTTCTCGCCCGATGCGAAAGATTCTCGATGTTGTCATACTCCGCAGGCGTCGCACGGGGCGTCCCGTCAAACCTAAGCGATCGCAGTATCCCATTTGAGCATAAACGGCTGACAAATCGGTTGCCTGACGCACCTGTACTGGCTCTACCTGTTTCGGTATTTGCGTTGCGATACCATAAGCCGCCAGTTGAGCTTGCAGGACTTCATCCTCTGCTAGCAGGGCGATTTGCACGACAGGATATTGGTGACGCCCCACGCACAGATGCCGCCCCAAGGGGTCAATATCTCCGGGTGCCAGTAACCCCTCACTCACCATCTGACCCAGATAGTACAGACTTTGCGCCCATACCAACGGAACATTTTCATTGGGAAGACGCGGCTGGCTGTGGGGAGACTGCCGCTCTGCTTCGATGTTCTCTTGGGACACGTAATAAAGTTCTGGTAAGAGTTTTATCCCGTCTCGCTCTACCAACAACCCCTCTAAACGCGCCTGATAGTTCTGAACTTGCTCGGTGTTTCCTCGAAACAGGCCATCTAGTAAGAGGTAGGTGAAGAATAACGGCCACTCGCACTCAATATGTTCAAATTTTTGCAGTTCCTGAGGTTCGTAATGCAGGCGAGTGGTATCTTCCAGAACAGTTTGATGCCCGTCCCGCAGGAAACGTTTGCAGCCGTATCGTCCTTCTAAGTTCTTGATGATGTTCTCTGTGGTACGTTCGATCAGCTGAGCGTCTTCAACTGCAAAGGCGGGAAACCCAATGATGCTCAATAGAGCTGCATCGGTTTCTTTGGAGGCAGACTCGCGGGGCAGCAGGTATTCTAGTGTAATTCGCGATCGCGCAATTTCGTCCGGCAGAACATGAATCACGGACGCCTGCGAACCCCGCACGCCGAATAAATCCAACCCGTTAATCGCTTCCAATGCGGCCTTTGCCATCCCAACTGAACTTGCATTCAGCTCTGCATTGCCGTGATTGACCTTATTGCCTCGTTCCCAGATGCCATAATCGGGTGTCCGATAGGCTCGACCAATGTAATAAACGAGATTTTGAATAAAGTGAACTTCGTCGATTGTATAAATGATGTGCAACCCTGATGCTGTCATCTGAGCCAGCATTAGCAAAAACAGGGACGTAGCATCTAGCTGCAAATGTCCCCATTCGTCATCACCTACAACTACATCGCCCGTGCCAGTATTGTATTTAGCATGCAGGGCGTCCAAAAGCGATTGGGTTTCTTTAAACCGTTCCACTTTGTGGGCTTGGCGCATCATGCAAAACAACAGCCCGCGCATCAGCTTGACAACGCTCTGTTCTAGTTCAAAGGTACGTCCCCCATCAGCATCCAGCTTGCGGTACGCCAAAGCCAGCCCCCAAACCGCCAAAATGCTGTAAACGTTATCGCGCACCCAGGCATCGGTATAGTCCCCATGAGCATTAATCGCGGTACTCGCCGGTAAGAGTCCGGTGATTGGGTTTTGACGATTGAGGATGACTGCCTTGATTTGGTGGTAGTAACGATCCAATCGTGCTGGCAGTTGGGAAGCGATGACAGATATACCCATTTTTTGACAATTCTTTGTTGCCTATCTCACCCTGTCAACTACTGTCGCTTGCCTGTTATTCCTCATGCCGCTTTCCTTAATCAAACTTTACAAATAATTTATTTAGTTTGTATTACAGATTGTTGTCGTTCCTCTTCGTATTAGTTACATTAGTTAACGTAAGCGTTTACAAAACGTTACTAACGGAGCAAAAACCATGCAAGAAGATCGCAACGATGTAAAGTTCGGCTTTACGCCGCAGGCTGAGAACTGGAACGGTCGTCTAGCCATGATTGGCTTTATCGCCGCTCTGCTGACCGAATACTTCACGGGGCAAGGTGTACTCCACTTCTGGGGTCTGCTGTAATTCCCTGCTCTTGTAAAATCTCTTAATCTCAAAAAAACTGGGCGTTCGATTCAAGAACCCCAGTTTTTTTAATTGGGCAGGGTAGGTGAGACAAAAAAAGGGGCGACGAAGACTGCGTCGCCCTACTCCAAATCGTGAAGCAGCTACAAGGCTATCTAGCGAATATATTCCTTAAGAATGCTGTTGCGATTGGGGTGGCGCAGTTTGCGGAGAGCTTTGGCTTCGATTTGCCGAATCCGTTCGCGGGTGACGTTGAAGATTTGACCGATTTCTTCTAGGGTCTTCATTCGACCATCGTCCAACCCGTAACGCAGGCGTAATACATCGCGTTC
>JAIUYC010000321.1 GCA_020216575.1 Coleofasciculus sp. S288
AGTATTGGAGAATGTGAGTAGCCTTGCTGACTTCCCTGCTTAGCAAATCGCGATCGCTCATAAAATCAACCTATTAAACCCTTCAACCTTCCAACCTTCAACCCTCATGGGCAGAAGCCGCGAACCCTTTGCCAGTCTAGTACTCTACCACGCCTTTAAGTGGTCAGTCGTCAGCCCGGTGCTTCACGCTTACCTTCGAGGCCGCGTCTATGGAGCTGAAAATGTACCCAAAGAAGGACCTCTGGTAGTTGTGAGCAACCATGCCAGCGATTTTGACCCGCCGATTGTATCCTGTGCTATGCGCCGTCCGGTGGCTTATATGGCAAAGGAAGAACTGTTCCGCGTCCCCGTGTTGAAGCAGGCAATTGAGTTATATGGGGCTTATCCGGTGAAGCGAGGGATGGCAGACCGAAGTGCGCTTCGCTCCGCTCTCAATTGTCTATCAGAGGGCTGGGCTGTCGGCATATTCTTAGAAGGCACGCGAACGCCCGACGCTCGAATTCTCAATCCGAAACTCGGTGCAGCCTTGATTGCGGCAAAAACGCAGGTTCCACTGCTGCCGCTCAGTTTGTGGGGGACTCAAGCAATTTTCAAAAAAGGTTCACCCTTACCTCGTCCTGTGCCAGTAACGGTGCGAATCGGTCAGTTGATTGCCCCCCCCACTTCGACCAAACGGGAAGAATTGGAAGCTGTGACGAAACATTGTGTGACGGCAATTCACGCCCTGCACGATTTAGGGCGCTAAATAGTTCAGGATGAAAGAAAATTATCCTGGATAAACGATGAACGAGCCACCTTCCAGAAAAACTTGGGAGCGACTTAACAACTCGGTATTAGTTCGCTTCTTGCTGCTGTGTGCCTCTGGCTGGGCGTTGGTGCAGGTTTTGGAGTACTTTGAAACGGTCATTGTCATTTTCACCTGTGCCGCGCTTATCGCTTTTTTACTCAGCTACCCGGTGCGATCGCTACAGCGCTTTTTACCTCATGGTGTAGCAGTTGTCTTCGTTTTTTTTATAGGTATGGCTATTCTAGGGAGCCTGACCCTTACCATTGGTTTAACCCTTCTATCCCAGGCGCAACAGTTACTTGAAGGTTTAACTAATTTCTTTAATTCTCTTATCCCGCTAGTAGAGCGATTAGAAGCATTCCTGGTAAGCCGCAATATTCTGATAGATTTAAATGCAATTGAGGAGAGAATTAGAGATGTATTTTTGGCCAGTATTGGCTCAGGAATTGGTTATAGCCTGACGACTATACAACTATTTCTCTCTAATTTATTAACTTTAATTTTAATTGCTGTTATTTCTTTTTTTATGCTTATGGATGGAGAAAGACTGTGGATTTTCATCCTTAAAATGGTTCCCCGTCCTTTCCGAGGTCGTCTAACAAAGATAGTTCAGCGTAATTTGTTAGGCTTTTTCAGAGGGCAGATTATTCTAACCATATTTTTAACTACTTCTAGTTTTTTAGTGTTTTTAATTCTCCAAACCCCTTTTCCTTTGCTATTAGCATTAATAGCTGGATTATTTGATATAATACCTGGAATTGGAGCCACATTAGGAGTTATTATAGTTTTTGTAATTTTGTTATCGCAAGAGGTCTGGTTGGCTCTAAAAGTCCTGGTAGCCTGCATCATCCTTCAGCAGATTCAAGATAATTTAATTGCACCTAGAGTCATGCAAGATTCGCTGAACGTGAATCCTGTGGTGCTATTTTTTGCATTACTAGTGGGGGCTAAAGTAGCAGGATTATTAGGAATTTTCATCTCAATTCCCATTGCCGGAGTCTTGGTTAATTTATTGGAAATAGATGAAATGAAAGGAGAAGTGTAAAATAAACGGTAATCAAAACAGAATTTTGGAAAAATGAGCGATTTTAGAGCAGAATTAGCAGAATGTCTAGATGAAGCTGAGTGGAATCGGCTAAAACCCCATGTGCAGCGCGATCGCGTTTTGGTGGTCAATCAAGCGCTAGATTTGCTCGATGTGGGAGTTGCGATCGCTCGTGACGATGTCCTGTCAGTCCAGCATTGGATTAGCGAACAACTCGTTCACAAACCCTTCGCTGAGCAACTCGCAGATTGGAACAGCGACCAAACCAAGCGGTTTCAAGCTCTAATCGTGCAACCGTTCGTCTTGGTTCAAGAACAAGCTTCGTGAAGCCCTTGCCCCTTCTGGGTAAGGCAAGGTTAGTCGTCAGTCGTTAGTAGGAACCAACAAGAGCAATCAATTTCTTCGGAGCACTCTCACCTACCACCTATCAATTCTCTGAAAGCTCCCGACCTATGGAGGCTCCGGTATGCCCCGTAGTCACCCAGAGGATGGCTCTTGCACCGTCCCGAAGGGCTTTCTCAAGAGACTCAGGCTCGCGTCCCGAAGAAATCGGTACGGGTTTGAGTACAATCCCCCTGCTTCCAAATACGATTTCACCGATAACCCGAGCGCGGCGCATGTGGTCGTCAGAGGTAATTAGGTAAACGCTATTAATGTTCCGAGCTTGTAACTCCTCCACCAACGTCGTGAAGTTCGTTACTGTGTCCACAGCTTGGCGATCGATGTGCAAGCGATTTGAGTCAATTCCGGCTTTGGCAAAAACCTTTTTAGTGTACCATTCTGGGCTACCGGAAGACACCCAGATCGGTATTTCTGGATGCTGTTGGGCGAACTTAGCAGCAAATAGCTCTCGTTCCTCCTCCCCCCCCAAGACAAAAATTGCGTCCGGTTGCACAAGATAGCTTTCAATTTGCTTGTAGCCCACTATGAGCGAAATGGCTAGCACTGACATCAGCCACGGAAATAGTCCAACTTTGGAGCGCCGAGGTTTTGAAAACAACTCTCGCTGCTTGCGGGAAGAAATCCTTAAAAACATGAATAAACAAATGAATTAGGTTGTATGAATGCTATTTCTATCCATATGCGCTAAACCGGAGTTTTTCTCATTTCCCATCTACCCGTCTCCCTACTTCTTCAGCCCTGTTTAGCATTAAACACGAGAAATGGTATCAGGTATAACGCTCTTTTTAGATCGAGCGTCAAATTTCCTTTACCAGTTTACGGGTTCTGTCAATCCCGATGAAATCAATGCCAAAGAAAAAACAGAACTCCTTATTTAAAACTTTCCTCTCGACACTTCGATAATCCGTAAAGATTGTATAAATTCGATACTCTCCTTGAAAATGTTGACATCAGGACATTAGCTTGTTATGTCAACTAAGCTTTGAGTTTGACTTATTCGAGAGCACCCTAATTTAATCGAGCAGGTTGTGGAAATCAACTTAACTCGGCAACAGAGACAGAGAATCAGTGAGTGGGGATGGAGAGCCTTTACTCGATCACCGCTCACCAGTCCCCACAATGACAAGTTTATGTTTAATTGAGCTTTTTTACTTGGTAGATAACGGGACTGGCCGGATTCGAACCGGCGACCTAGCGCTTCAGATTTGTGTGAGTTTCCCCACTCTCTGGACTATACCTTCACCATAGGTTTCCTACCTTTAGGTGGTGGCCGTCTAGTCTCTCGACCTTCCTGACTTAGCTGTCCCCGATTGAACGATTACAGGTTTTGTCAGGCTTGGTTCGGTATTGCCTTGGAGTTCCTAGATATAAGGTTACCCTTTAGGGTTTACCGAGTTTGACCACATTCACACATGGAATTTCTTCCACGGTGCCCAATTGTTCAGGAGGCGCTTGCTCTATCCATCTGAGCTACAGCCCCAATTCACGCAAATCATTATAGCTAATGCTGTCGATCTGGCTACAGAACCCAAGGAAATTTTGCGCTAAATATCCAAGGGTCTTGCCAAGCACCGCCGCCTATCTCTAATCCACAAAGGAAGCTGCGTGCCTTCAGGATACTTTTAGATTTTCCCCCACATCGCTCTCGGAGTTCCAAGGTCAGATGACCTCGCATCGTGTCGCGGCAAACGAAGATTAAACCCTGTTCGGTAGGAGCTCGCAGAGGCGTCCCTGATAAATCCGTAGTTGCAGTCAGCTCGACTTCATAGTTGATATTTTGAGCCTGCATTTGCCATCTACCCCAAGGTTGAATTTGCCAGTTGACTTCTGAGTTCCAGGGGACAAATTCATAGAACTTGTCTTGGTAGTGGATGCCAATCAAAGCAGCAGACTCCATCCACCACAGCACTCCCCGCCTGCCTCCGCCTGCCGTGAGGGCTAGGTCGGGTTCATTTTCAAAGCTGTTGCAATTGAGCCAAAACCACTTTTTCGGAAAGGCACGACCCCAGTTTTTCTCGCTATAAGCAGGAGCATTGCTGAAATCGTAACGTTTGCCATTCCACTCAATCCAGCCCGTTGCCAGACCATGTGCCATCAAAATCTGCCATCCCGGTTCAAATATCGGGAAATAGGACAGCCAACCAGCCGTGGATTGCTGAGGTACGCCGATATCTCCCCAGCCATAGACGGGTTTAATTTCATACAGCCAACGACAGTAGGCATTGCTTGCAGGGTCGCGAATCACGCCTTGGTGCAACGTCGCTGTGGCTTGATAGCCTTGTTGGATGTGACGCTCAAACTTGACGGGATGAAGGTACTGAGGGGGAAGTTGTAAGTCCGTTTTGCCCCAATGCCCTAATGCCAGAGATTTCGGCGATGCCCAAAACTGGTTAACGTTTGGAAAGGTACGGCACAGATACTCATCATCAGGACCGAGAACTTGGGCTGCACCACCGCTATAAGGTTTACCCCCAATTGGGTCATCGATGGAATACATGAACGCAAAGGTCTGACCGCACTCAGGAAGGGTAACGCGGTAGTACCAACCTTCAAAGAAGCGTGTATCAGTGCCGTCCCAGTGATATTCGCTGTGGGGCGTTTGGAGAGAATTTGTCATAGACTCAACATGCTGACTCTTTTCCAGTATGAGGGATAACCCTTACACCCGGATTTCTCACCACACAGGCATGAACGATGAGGAGGATGGGGGAGATAGGGGAGTTGAGGGAGAGCATCCCGTTTTTGCAAATATACGCCCGCAGGCTTCAGTCATCAGGCGTTTTTATAAAATTTGGATGCATCCATATTTTGGGGGATATTTAAAGACGAAATGTGGGAGCCAATTCTGCTTAAGGAAGAGAAAATAAGCCTATTTGATATATCTCCTGGATGAGGATAATGTAAAAATAATTAGATACATTGGATACAAAAGCAAAGGAGGTCGTAAAAACAGTTGCGGCTTTCTTGGATTCAATTCACTTTAATAAGGAGAACAAGAATGAGTACTGAAGATAGAGCAAAAGCCACAGCTAAAAATCTCGAAGGTAAAGCCCAAGAAGCGCTTGGAAATATAACGGGCGATCCTGAAGATAGAGCAGAGGGTAAAGCCAAGCAAGCGGAAGCCGAAACTCGTCACGCTGTTGAAGACTTAAAAGACAAAGCGAAAAAAGCAATTGACTAAGCTAGGCGAATGTAAATCAACCGAAAGGTTGGAGTTATTGCCTAGAAGCTTAGAGCCATTGCTAGAGAGTTCTGAGACACTCAGTACGAATTAGTAGTCAATATGACTCGATATTGTCTACTGCCTAGTTGTATTGCTTACTAGTGACTGAGGTTTAGATAGCGTGACAGTTATCTAGACCTCTTAGTTTTAAAAAGGCAAATAAGTAAGCTGATTTTCCTCGGTTTCCCTCAATCAATCAACTTCAAATTAAATACTAGTGCAGCGTGGCGGAAATAACTATCCAGTTGAAAAAGGTTAAAAAGCTTACTGTACAAGCTTTCTTTCCTTCTGCCCGATTGGTGAGCCTGTCGAACCACTGC
>JAIUYC010000322.1 GCA_020216575.1 Coleofasciculus sp. S288
CAGGATCTATGGTGAGGATGAAGATGTTTCTCAACTGGTGGAATCCATCCGCAATTCAGGATGGATAAAGCCGTTAGTTATTACTCCCGCTCGCGTTGTTATTTCCGGACACCGACGCCGGATGGCAGCACTTGCCCTCGAGCTAGATACAGTCCCGGTGGAGGTGAGAGAATTCGAGAGTACTACTGCCGAACTCGAAGCGCTGCTTTTAGAAAATGATTCTCGGCAGAAAACCATTGAGCAGAAAGTCAGGGAAGCTGATGCTTGGAAGGAAATTGAAAGCGAACTGGCAAGGAAGAGAAAACTGGCTACCCTAAAGCTTGGGGATTGCTTCCCCGATGTGGAAAATTTTCCCCCACGGGAAAAGAGGGGGAAAACCCGTGATGCCCTAGCGGCTCGTGTCGGTTTGGGGTCAGGGAAAACGTATGAGAAAGCGTCAAAGGTAGTGGCACGCATAGATGAGGAGGAAGCTCAAGGAAATCAAGCACTTGCTAAGGCACTGCGCTTAGTGCTGAATCGTCAGAGTGTCGATGCGGCTCATCGACTCCTTAGAAAGCCTGTCCATGAAAGCGCCCTTGTTTTAGAGCTAATCGCGACAGGTGACGCCCAGACTACCAAGCAAGCTGAAAAGCTCGTTCGACAAAATGACTATTACAAGTCATCTCAAAACCCCAGTTTTGAGGGGTATAGCGTTGGGGATTGGGTAGAAGTTATTGATCCAGACAATCCCTACTACAAAACACGGGGAAGGGTGGATCTCCTCATGCCTGTGGAGGGGCTTCTTGCCGTTAGTCTAGAGGAAGCTAACGAGAAGAAGAACTTTTCACCTCAGGAGTTGACCTTGATTGCTAAAGCACCACCGCCATGCTCGTTCGCCGTCAGCGATTTGGTCAGGATCGACCTCGATCGCACGACCTCAATTGATGCGATGACCCGAAAGTACAACGGGTTGTGGGGGATAGTGCTAGAGATTGGGGAGTTGAGTAGCTTAAGAGTGGATGTCGGCTCAACTCAGGTGCAACTGCTACCCTTTGACCTTCAACCCATCGATAACCCCTCGCCTCAACTTAAGGATGTGGCGCATCGGGTTCTGCGGCTGCGGAAGCTGTCCCTCGATGAAATTGAGGAAAAGATGCTCGACGTGCTGCAAACCAGGGAGTGGTTCACTGCACACCAGCTCGTTCACTTGGAGAACATAGAAAAGCTTTACCCAAGGTGATAATGCCAATTCCTCAGCATTGCTGTTTCAAGCGATTGGTGAAAACCTGAAGAGGTGCATCCCAATTTCGCAAAAATACCGGAATGCGATCGCTGATGTGGCAGGCTGGCAAAAAAGCCGGAGTTTGTCCGGTACGCATTTCTTTGCAAGGCACAAGGGCAGCATTTGGGACACTTCTGCCCTGAGTTGTACAAAGCCGGAGCTAAAAAACGCTTGCAGCTTTACAACACTCTATTGACCGTGGTGACTGACAAACTGCTACCAGAACGCCCCTATCGTTATGAACCCAGGCTCAAGAAACAACATGAACCCAGGCTCAAGAAACAACGCCCCAAGCCGTATGGCTGGATGCAGCAACCCCGTAACTTTCTCAAATCTCAGCAGGCGGTTGCTTAATTCCTCTTATTTGTGTGCCATTCTGCTTAAGTCAGTGCCATTCAGCTTCAGTGTCAGGAACATCAAACACAGTCCCATCAATTGCCATCAATCTGAGTCCTCCCAAAAAAGCTCCCTCAGTTTGAGCTGTTGCTAAGGGCCGTGCTACTAATTTGAACAGGCGAGTCATCAGGAAATGAATACTATCTACCGCTCTTTTGTCCCTCTTGCCACCAGAGACGAAACTCTTCAACAATCCGGTCGGGAGCATCTTCCTGAATGAAATGACCAGCACCTTGGAGGATAACGGTTTTTGAATTGTGGAAAACCTGCTCAAAACGCTGACGCTCACCTTGGCGAAATGCTGGATCGCGATCGCCCCAAAGAATCAGTGTCGGCTTGTGTGCTAAAAGGGAGAGACTTTCGCACTTTCGCTTACTTGTTGGAGGAATTGATGACTTTCTGTCGTAAGAAAAAAAACTAGAAGTATAGGGTCAATAAAATTAGTGAATTGTTTTAAAAAATTATGGCATTTACAGACTTCAAATCAGTTGCTCAAGTTCAAATTGAATACAAGATCAAGTATTCAGAAGAAAGCTTTATTTCATATATTAATTTAAAGCCTTCCGATGATTTTAGGAAAGAATTTGAATTTAACCTGGAAAATATAGATGTTTTTACATCTGAAGCTTCTCGCTGTGAGAATGTTATTTATCCAATCTTGAGAGAAGTCTATAAAAGCTTTGTTGACAAATACACACTCTGGAGTCATAAGTCTATTACTTATGACAATAAACTCACAGGCACACCTGATTATTTGATATCAACAAAGTCAGAACTAGGAAAAACCATACTAGGTTTGCCTCTTGTAGTCGTTGTTGAAGCCAAGCAGAATAACTTTATTGAAGGTTGGGGGCAATGCCTTGCCGAGTTAATTGCAGCGCAGAAGATGAATAAGAATGAAGGACAACCCGTATATGGAATTGTCACAGATGGAGAATTATGGCAACTTGGTCGGCTTTTGTTAGATGTTTTCACGAAAGAGAAAACCAGAATAGCTATTACAGATTTAGATAAGTTGTTTGGCGCGATCGGGTTTTTGCTAGCTGAATTTAAAGATTCAGTTTAGGCTTAGGCTTATTAAGCTTTATTTCCAAAAACTTGGCTAAATCCCCAAAATGCTATCAAAAAACTCCGGTACACCTTATTCATAAAATCACCGTTGAGCAACTCTCTAAGGGAGAAGAGTTCTTTCTAGCAATTTTATATGCAGCGCTTCGCTATCGCCTGCACGAATGGTTTGTTATTGAAAGAGCCGAAGTTTTTGACCCCTGACCAACATAAATGATTAAAGAAATTCCTGCGAGAATACATTTACTTCCAGCTAGCTGATGTGCATTTAAATTGAGTATTCTCCGTTGTCTATTCCCCGTTCCCTGTTCCCTTTGAGAAATTTAGGTATCCCAATGTAAATGCTGAACAGCTTAGCGTTAACTCACAGCGAAGGCAATCAGAACTAAAAAGTTAACCAACAGAATAGCGAACGCACCTTGAAGAGCATAGCGACGTTGTTGGGTTAGGTTGGGGTATTCTGCATAATACACAGGAGTTTCTAGAGCGTAGTTATTTAATAATCCTTCTTGATTAATGGTAGTGTACATCTCTTTTTTCCTCTGTTTGTTGCCTTATGTCAATCACTATAGCTATCAATTCATAGCGAGACAATATGGGTGTCATCCCCCCTTTTTTTGGGACTGTCACAAGGATGGTTTTCGCCCGCTTCTATCCAGTCTGATAGTATTCAGGATTTCTCAGCATATCTCCAGGTACCGGTTCTAATGCCTTGGTTGAGAGGGAAATTATATTTCGTTCAAAATCTAGGTCAATAATCATTACCTTCAGTTGCTCATTGACCTTAAAAATACTATGAGGTGAGTCAAAGTGTTCATGAGAAATTGCCGTTATACGTAGCAGGCCAACAAGCCCTCCAATATCAACGAATACACCGAAGTGCTTGATGTGGCGTACTGTACCAACAACGACTTCACCAACCTTTAGCTGCTTTATGTACCGTGCAACCAACGCCTGATTGTGGCTCAAATTTAGACTTTTGCCGTCTTCATCCGCGTAACGAATTTTGAGAGGAAGTATCTCTCCTATCAGCTCTTCTATTGGTTTGTTGGTAACGAGTTCATTATGGTAAATAGAGCCGCGTAAGCCCTCGATATCTACTAAGACCTCGTCTGTACTCGTGGCAACTACTTTTGCGTACACAGTAGCATTTTCTGCTTTCATTTGGCGCAGCCGTTCCCAAGTTAGCTTTTCCTCAAGTTTTCGCAGGGAAAGGACAAACCGACTCTGTCCCTGTTCTTCGCTAGATGCCAAAATCCAGAATTCACGAGTTTCATTTAGCTTCAATACTTCTTCTGGAGTGCCAACACAAGCCATTGATATTGCCTGAAGCGGGAGATAAGCAGGCGTTTGAGTTCCAATATTAATCAGAGCACCTGTTGGCTCCAGACTAAGTACTGTACCCACTACAGTCTCGCCAGGAATAAAGCTAGAGGAAAAAGAGTTCATAACTTTTGGCGGCTTGACTACCGCACCTCCAGTTAATCCTTATTGTAAGTACCAATTTGGTATTGTCAAAAATCTGAATAAGCGACAGCTACGCCCTTTACGTCAGCCACACTATCTAACAACGGTTTGGTTGCGTCTGATGAGAGATGAGCTATTCTCTCGTGGGAGCAATACGAGCTATTTCATCTAGCACCTTAGCTCTACGGCTAGGAGGTTCAATGGTTTGGGCAATGTGAATTGCTCGCTCGTATAGTCTGCCTGTTGCTGCACAAATAGCAATCTTAGCCAATACCTTATTTTTCTCATGCTTGATGGTCTGGGCAACCTGAAAGCTCTGAATCAATAACTTGTCTGCTTTCTCAATCTGTCCAGCAACGGCAACCTTGGCAGCGATTCCAGCCAGAGCTAGGGCTTTTTTCTCAGGATACTCGAAGGTGTTTGCAATCTCGATCGCTTGGTTTTCTCTTCCTGCGGCGGCAAGGAGGACGATAATTTCGGCCAAAACATCCTCATTGTTATGCAGGGGTTGAACGATTTCGAGAGCTTGATCAAGTCGTCCTAATTTTGCATATTGCCGAGCAATACCACAGAGTTCATGATTTATACCTTCTCTGTTTTCTAAGGTTTTAGCAGCCTCAAGGACTTGAGTCCAAATCGAGGAAGCCCTCTCCAACTGTCCTATTTCCGCATACTTGGAACTTACCTGCCAGAGAGTGCTAGCTCTATGTTCAGAATGCTCGATACTTTGGGCAACTTGAAGCGCTTGGTCATACTGGTCTGCATACAGATAGTTATTAGCAATGCCACTCAAGGCATAGGCTTTATCCCAAAGCTTCTCAATCGTTTGAGCAACTTGAAAGGCATAGACTAATGTTTCATTGGCTCTGCGTGGTTGTCCTACTCTCCTAAATTGAGCAGCTATCTGCTCCAGTGTCCTAGCTTGACAGTAAGCCGACTCGAGAGTTTGAACAGCCTCAAGAGCGTCGTCAAATTGCCCTGTATGCAAATACTCGTCAATGATGCGGCTCTTGCAATCATCTTTAAACCCCCCGAAACCATTAGGGATGAACTTTCCCAATGAATTGCCAAGAGCGAAGGCAAAATTATCCTTACCACACCAGGTAGTTAGAACCTTGTATAGTCCTCCTCCCCGGTAACCTTCAAAGATCCACTCCGAACCATCAAATCCTACAAATCCTTCTTGATATCTCTTCCAGGAAGCAGGAGTCCAGAAATGTTGTTCGATAGAGTCCAGTAAATCTTTCCAATCTTTAAGAGTTACTGTCCGACAAATCTCCTTCTGCAAAGAACCTGTTTCATATTACTATCCGCTCTCACTTGGCTCAAAGTGGCACTATACGGCACCGCCACGTTGGGGAGGGGATTATATTGCTCGCCTTGAAGCCGGCCCCTCCTTACCCATCGGAGACACTGTTCGACATTTCAGGGGGTGACAATCGGCTCAAAAGATTGGTAGAGCTTGGTTTTCATCCACTTGAGTTCTGAAAAAATATCAACTTATTGACAGGTTTATTGAGAATAGACTTTTGAACCCACCTGTTCTCGATAATGATAATCATTCAGGTGGGGGGAGG
>JAIUYC010000323.1 GCA_020216575.1 Coleofasciculus sp. S288
ATTGCTTGATCTAGAGTATTAAAGGGGGCATTGGTGCGAGCCATCAGCAGGGCATAGTAAGTGGGTCTGTCTTTGTATTTGACCGTTGCGATCGCTTGTATTGATGGAGCGTTGCGATCAGCAAGAACGTATCCCCACGAACTTAACCAGGCAACATCCAGAGTACCAGAACTAAGGGCTTCTGAGATATCTGCCCAGTTTTCTGCAACCGTGACTTTAGCGGAAAGATTTGCTTGTTTCGCTAATTCATTAAACAATGGCTTAAACTGCTTGCGGTTCTCATCAGGAGTGGGAAAGAATAGCTCAACTCCAAACTTCAACTCCGTCAGTTTAGCTGTAGAATCACTGGCAGCAGTGGGAGGCGTTTGAACCTTAGGTTGGTTGTTACAAGACACTAGTACTAACAGTGCTAAAGCACCAACAAAGATGCCTTTCAGCCAGCGTTTTACTGGAATTTTTGGGAACTCAGTCATGGGTTAATTTTCGGTTTGATTGCTTCGGCTTTCAGGAGCAGACAATAGCCGAACTGGATAGCTTGACAGAACCGCATTATCCTAATGTTCCTCAAATTCCATCTGAGTGTTCACCTCAATTTCCTAGGTGGTGAATCATTAAAATCCTACTTGAACTCATTCTTTTGCCAGAGGTTAATGAAAACAGCAATAGTTAAACTTTTAAAATAAATGACTCCTCTTGTTACTGCTTCAAAGCCCAGGTTATTAGCCTGGAAAGTTAGCGGCGATACAGATACAGCGACAAGGGGCTTTCTCAAAATTTTGGATTGACGTCATGAAAGGTAACAGTAATCATAAAAAAGATGACAAGTTGGCACGAACTCTCCATAGATTGGCTCTCCTATTAGGCCTAGTTCTTTGTGTTGTGGTCGGAATTTACTTTTGGGTTTCTCGCTTGGAGCAAACACCAGTTATTCAAGAGAGGGAGATAGTTGAATAATTCAACTAGCCTAATCACCTAGATAAACGGCATTGCGATCGCACTTTTCCTGTATCAGTCCTAAGGCTGTACGGTTACGGGTGTACCGACGCTCACCTTCTCAAATAAAGCTTGCACATCTTGATTTCGCATTCGGATGCAGCCATGGGAAACGGCTTGTCCTATCAGTTCTTCGTTTGGAGTGCCATGAAACCCAATTTCGTTGCGTCCGTCTGTCCAAAAACTAATCCATCGACTACCTAAAGGATTACCCGGTCCGGGAGGTACGACTTCATCTGTCCAGGGATGCTGCCAAGAGGGGTTGCGAATCATTTGCCGGACTTGAAACGTACCTGTTGGTGTCTCCCAACCCTGTTTACCGACTGCTATCGGGTAACTGGTTTGTAACTGATCGCCTTGGTAGACATAGACACGGCGATCGCTTAACTTGATTACCAGATGAGTTGGGATTTCCTCTCTCGGCAAAAATGGATCAGGTTCTCCAAGCGGTGGCAACTTTAGTGGCTCTGTGGCAGGCAATTCAAGCTGTAACCCCGCCGCACTGTTGGTAGTTGTCAAATCTTCAGGTGCAATAGAAGCAGATGCCTGCTGCCCCCAGCTCAGTAGAATTACTGAACCTAAACCGAGCTTGAACAGGTTGCGAGAGCTGAACTTTTTGTCTCTACTGCGGTGACTTCTCATCCAGAGAAAACCAATCGTACAAAACAAAACTATCGTAGCAGAGCAATCCGCGATCGCTCAGGGAGCTGATTAACTGGCTAAGGGTAATGAGATTAGCCCCATGGCAATCCTACGAGACTTTGACTACGGCACAGTGAAACGGGAGAACGGGCGAACGATACGGTACGTCCTGAATATGATTGAGTTTGAGTCTGCTGCAACGTTTCATTTATATGCCAACTTCTTTGACGTGTATCCCACTGGGATGACACTTACCCCCAGTCACAAAACGGACATGATTACGATGGGTGTTGCCGAACGGCACATTTTGGAATTTTCCTATCGCTATCCCGGCAAGTATATGTTTCACCCCCACCAAGATGCGATCGCAGAAGCGGGTTGCATGGGCGTGTTTTGCGACGAATTTCGAGCAATCCACACAGGCAATCGAGCAAGCTATTCAGGTGCTGCCAGAGCAAAAGCGCCAGTCTCCTGAGTTTGTCCTGCAAGTGGTTAGTGGGTTGCTCGATGCTGCTGATGCAGAATATGGAGCTGCGATCGCTGATGGTAAAATCACTGCCTTGATTGAGTATCAGGACTCTCGAGGATTCGTTACCTATGCGGATACGCTTCTAAATAACATCTCCGAGGAGCTGGCCAAAGAAAATCCAGAGGCACAAAAAGCGATCGCCGACAGCATGACTCAGCTAAAAACTGCGTGGCCTTCAGCTCAAGCTCCCTCGACGTCTGTTTTAACTCCCGATGAAGTCTCACAGCTAGTCAAAACTATTGAGCAGAACGTTCAAAAGGTGATTTAGTCGTCGGATTACCGTAGGACAGGCATCTTGCCTGTCTGGGATATGCAAACTAGAGCCGAAGGAAAAAGAAAGCTGTTTTAATTCTTAACATTTGATGTTCGATCTTCGGGCGAATCCTCCTCAAATGACTCTTCTCAGTTGTTAATTTGGTGATTTACCATCTTGATGAAACTCTAGTTGTAGCTGTCGCTGAGGTTTCTTATAGCCACTGGCACACTACACAGGCTTCAATGCAATCTACCAATACTCAGAAGAATTCCCTTAATTTTCGAGGATATTAGATGTGATTCGCTTCAACTCTGTGGTAATAGCTGGTGTACTGCTGCTCGGACTAGTAGCAGGTTGCCAGAACGAAGACGAAATTATTGAGACTCCGCCTGTAGCCGTCAGACGAAAAACGCCATCTCCCACTACCCCCCAGGCAACACCCACCGCGACAGCTGCACCAGCAAGTCCTGGACAGGCTAATACTCCAGCAAGTCCGGCGGCTCAGCAGACTCCCCAAGCCGCTCCTGTAGCCGCACCAGCCAGCCCTGGCAAAGCTAATACTCCAGCGAGTCCCGTGGCTCAGCAGACTCCCAAACCACCTACTCCAGCCCAAACCCCTGCTGGAGCTAACATTAAACAAACGTTAGCGAAGTTAAAGGGCTATTTACCTGCGGCAGTTAAGGCATTGCAAGCCAACGATATTGCCACCGCAAAACAATATACTCAGGGGTTTACCGCAAATTGGAACCAGAAGATCATCCAGTTCACGGTTAAAAACCAATCTCAACCGTCTTACAACAAGATCTCCGCAGGCGTTACCAGCGTGAACAACGCCATGCAACCAGCGACACCGGATAAAGCGAAGGCGATCGCAGCGCTTCAATCCCTCTCGCAATCTGTCGATGAGTACACAAAAAGCCCCTAGAACAGTTACCAGTTATCAATGAGGGAGCAGGGGCGGCAGGGGAGATAAGGGGAGAATTTTTACTGGTGAGTTATTTCCCCAGCCTGCACTAGTACATCACGGCGGAAATGAACCTAGCATCTGAAACAAGCTCAAAAGTCTAAAAATAAAGCTTTTTGACTTTTGACTTCCAAGGTAGCGGTACTAGTCCCTATTCCCTTTCAAAACCATGCAAAACGACAATAGATAAATTATGGATTTTAGTGCTGCGCTTCCGACTTTTATCATTACCCTACGCGAAGGTGTCGAGGCGGCTCTCGTTGTAGGAATTGTGCTGGCTTTGCTCCAAAAAGCGCAACAAAGCCAACTCAATCCTTGGGTTTATGCAGGGGTTGGTGTTGGATTAATTGCCAGTGCGCTGGTGGGTGTTTTATTCGGCTGGGCAAGTCAAGCCTTGAGCGCGTCCTACCCTCAGTATGCTTCAGCGATCGAACCCATGCTGGAGGCCGTCTTTGGTGTGATTGCGATCGCCATGCTCAGTTGGATGCTGATTTGGATGACTCAACAAGCTAAGTTTATGAAAGCTGAAGTTGAGGGTTCCGTAACGAGTGCTTTGCAACGAGATTCCAATGCTGGTTGGGGTGTCTTCAGTTTAGTGTTTATTACTGTCTTGCGAGAAGGCTTTGAAACGGTTCTGTTTATTGTTGCCAAATTCCAACAAGGATTAATTCCTGCGCTTGGTGCGATCGCAGGCATCGCGGTAGCCGCTGGAATTGGTGTTTTGCTATTTAAATGGGGCATCAAAATCAATATCCGCCGTTTTTTCCAAGTGATGGGCGTTTTATTGCTTCTAATTGTGGCAGGCTTAGTTGTCTCATCCTTAGGAAACTTTGACAGCGCGGTTAACACCCTCGCTCACATGGATCGTAAATCGGAGAGCCTTTGCTTCTTCTACGAACGGTTTACAAAGAATCCTTCTTGCATTTTGGGTCCAAGGGTTTGGGATACCTCGAATATTTTGCCACAAGATAAGTTTCCCGGACTTTTACTCAGGGCGATGTTTGGTTACACTCAAAACCTCTATCTGGTTCAAGCTGTGGGTTACGTACT
Organism: Coleofasciculus sp. S288; assembly: GCA_020216575.1. Taxonomy (GTDB): domain Bacteria; phylum Cyanobacteriota; class Cyanobacteriia; order Cyanobacteriales; family Coleofasciculaceae; genus JAIUYC01. The sequence goes on from JAIUYC010000323.1 coordinate 4,435, forward strand.
GTTTTTATTCATTATTGGGGGGATTTATTTCCGCAGTTTAACAAGTAGTACTCCGGTTGATAGAAAAAATAGTACAGCAGCTCCAAAAACAGTAAGTTCTCAACAGGATTAAAACGATATATCTGGTGAAGTCCTCGCCCTGGTGGGCGAGGAAATTAAGGAATGAAAATCCTTCTCCCCTGACCCCTGATTTATAATTCCTGATTTTCTCTCTTCAATTCATGTTGACTCTCTACCTCAATAGATAAATTCCTTAGCCAAAGAGTTAACATATTTAAATGAATATGTAGGTGAGTGTGCAAGTGGTAGACCATTGCTCCTAAATGCTGGAGACAATCCGCTAATTTTTCATTAATGCTTATTAGATTTATGCCACTATTGTTGTCTACTTCATTCTTCCGTTTATCAAGTAATTCGTTATATTTTTCGACATTCCTAAGTATGCTGTTAGTTTCATTGGTGAGCATATACATAATGTATTCATCTACTAAATGGATGGGGAGTTCCTTAATTATTTTGCGAAAAATTTCTTCATCTAAAGGCGTGATACGCGATTGTTTAATTTTCGCTGAACTTGGGGATTTGAGTAATTGAATTTCACGACAAATTACTTGATAATCTTTGCGTAGCTTTAAAAATAGCCCATCTACTTCAAGAGAGAGAGAAGATAATAATTTCTTCTCTTCTTTCCTGTTTTCTAGTTCATCTGGAAACATCTTGCTTAATTCAAATACTACCATTTTTCAGAACTCGCCTCACTTCTCTATTGGTGTATAGCTCCAGAGATAGATTAATAAGCAACCTTCTCCAAAGATTGCCAATAATTTACTAGGGAATAATAATATCTCAATAGTTCACCTAAAATCACTCATAATTGGTTCAAATTAATAACTTCGTAGTCCATGAATAGTGATACACAGACCTTTGCTATGAGGTCAATAGATTCATCACTAATTCACGCCGAACTCACCTATGGATTTCCACCTCACAAAGGAATTGGAACCCTATGAAGTTGAACTGAAACGTAGATAACCCTAGTGTCATCAATTGGTAGAGTTGCTGAACTTAGAGGACTGCGATCGCTAGTCTGTTGATCTCATTGAGTGTGACCTCTTACAGTGTAATACTATTCGTAAGACACGTATTACCTGTGTGCATGTTATTTCAATCAGCTGGCATCAGCAAGACAGTCAACCGAACTTTATCAAGTCTTTAAACTATCGTGATCGCAGCTTTGCAGGGATTTATTGCGAACTGACACTTACCAGAGACTTGATTTAAGTTGCCGTGCCTTCAAATTGCATTCACTGGACGGGCAAGATG
>JAIUYC010000324.1 GCA_020216575.1 Coleofasciculus sp. S288
CGGCAAAACCCTTCAAATCAATTCCGACTTTCACGCCGCTTGGTATAACCTAGGCATAGCGCTGGGGAACTTAGGGCGAAGCAAACAAGCATTCGCCTGCTTCAACAAAGCCCTGGAAATCCAACCCGACTATTACGAAGCCTGGAATAGCCGAGGGGTGGCGCTAGAAAGTTTAGGATTGTTAGAAGAAGCGATCGCCTCTTTCAATACAGCCCTAGAACTCCAACCTGACTACTACGACGCCTGGAACAGCCGAGGTGTGGTGCTACAGAAATTTGGACACTATGCACAAGCACTTGATTGCTTCGACAAAGCCATAGAAATCCAACCCGACGATGGCGAAGCGTGGAACAATCGAGGGATGATGTTGCGGAAGTTGGGTTCCTTAAAGGAAGCGCTAATTTCTTTTAGCAAAGCTGTAGAATTCAAACCTGACTTTTACGAAGCGTGGAATAACCGAGGGTTAGTGCTGCGGAAATTAGGTTCTCTAGAACGATCACTCACCTGTTTCGACAAAGCTTTAGAATGCAAACCTGACTATTACGAAGCCTGGTACAACCGAGGTGTGACACTGGGGAACTTAAGACGATATGAAGAAGCGATCGCCTCCTTAGACCAAGCGATAGAATTTAAACCCGACTCTCATGTAGCCTGGAATAATCGGGGCGTGGCGCTGAGAAACTTAAGACGCTATGAAGAAGCAATTGCCTCTTACGACAAAGCCCTCCAAATCAAACCCGACTTCCAAGAAGCATTGAACAGTCGGCGCATGGCGCTGTTGAGTTTACAAGTGGGATGAAGATGCTCTCTAGATAGAGCGATTTTCGATCCTTGTGGGATACACCTAGATTCAGGAGTTGTAGGGACGGGTTTCACCCAGATATCTGCCTTCCACAAATCAATTCGATAAACCCGCCCGTACTCCTTAATTACCTTACCCCAACGTCAGCGGGTATTCTCTTGAACCTTGCAAGGCGTAATGCCTCGATACACATTGATTTAAGTCTATTTACTTATAACAAAAGACTGATTATCAACCCAATGGAAAATATGTTTGCAGGCAGATGCTAACCATTTCACGATTTTCCGATAATACCTAAGTCCACCTGAACCTTATTGGAGTCAAAAGAGTTATGGGTTGGTTAAAAAGACTGTTTGGACTAGAAAAACCGAAGAATGCCAAGGTTAATCCTACTCCTGTCGCCACTCAGCCTACGACAACTCCTGCCCCATCACCAGCAGCTACCGAAACAATTCCCCCAGAGCGAGTTGGTTTGAATGGAGAATATGACCAAAGTGGTCTTGCTAAACGGGTCGCTTTAGCGTTTGATGAAGAACCCGACCTGGCTGACGAAGAGCGCCTTTGGGTCGCACAGACTGGCAGCACTGTGGTTTTAAAGGGTCAAGTCTCAGACCAAGCAACTCTTAACAAAATGGTTAGTGTTGCCAAAAGTGTTAACGGTTGTACTGCCGTAGACACCTCTCAAGCCAATGTTGGCTAGAGTTTTCGCTTCAACTGACTACTGACAAAAACCAGAGATTAGTCTTCTTTACTCTCTACTGCACAATGCCAGTGGGGAGTTTTTGCTGGTGTCTGTTTGTCGGTACACTTAGCAGCAAGCCAATCTAGCAGAACCTGGTTCACCCGTTCGGGGCATTCATCATGAGGGCAGTGACCTGCATTATCTATCTCAACCAACTCCAAGTTAGGGTTGAGGGCAGCAAACTGACGTGCCAACTGAGGAGGAATCATCCGGTCTTGACGCCCCCACATCAAAAGGATGGGAATATTCAAGTTTGGCAAAATTGCTTTGACGCGGGGACCAAACTCGGCAGAGGTCATCGCTTTCATTAGAGCGCTAAATGTCGCGGCAGCTCCTCGGTCTCGAGCAGGTGTTGTGAAAATCTCCAATAACTCAGCCGTGACAGCCGCAGGATTCGCATATGCCATGCCTGCCCATTTGCGAGTCAATGGCGGATGTTGTGCTACATGAAACAGGCTTTTCAGAACTACGGGTGAGGCCACAAGACTCTTAATTGTTGAAACCACGGGTCGCAGCCAAGCGGGGATCATCTCCTGTTCCAAGGAAAAATCGGGTAAATTGATCAGGGCAATCCCTTTCACCATCTCTGGATGAGCGGCTGCGGCTGCCAGACAAACCAGAGAGCCAATCGAATTTCCGACTAACACCACGGGTTGCCGGATAAACGTTTGCCAAAATTCATAAACCTGGTCTACCCACAGGTCTATTTTGTAGTTAGCGAAGGCCTTTCGCGATGCCCCAAACCCCAGCATATCCAGGGCGTAAACCGTGTGGTACTGACCGAGTACTTCCAGATTGTGACGCCAATGCCCAATCGAGGCTGCAAACCCATGTAGCAGCATTACGGGGGTTGTCGGCTCTTTATCCGTTTGTGCAGCCCGAAAAAAGGTATAACGGGTCTGCCAGCCTCGCCAAACCCAGTCTCGTTGACTGCCAATTCGTTGCTGCCAATGCACAGATGTTGTCACAAACAGCCTCAACTTTAAAAAGATTCACATATTTTTCTTATTTTAGCTCTCACACTGTAAGCCCTGCCTCTGGTGCGATCGCTCTGTCTTGATTTGAAGGGATCATCACTTTTCTCCATCTTTGCCTTTGAAACGACCCTATTAGGGATATTAAACAATTGTCGCGTTTTCAGGCTCTTAAAAAACAAGCAGGGGGAGCAGGGGGAGTAAGCTTACTCATCTATGGAAATTCTCAAACCCCAACTCCTTATCAGTTTTACTGCGTAATACGCCGTAATATAAAAATCCGTAACTTTACGGTTATCCACATTCTTGACAACCTAGTATTGTATTTATATAGCCCAGCTGTAATACAGTATTATCACAGCTGTTACACAGTTGCTAATTGATCTTCCTCTGTTTGCTACAGGTTTTGATCCTGATTGAGAGATAGCTAACAGAGTTGGGTAATCTATCAGGGCATCTACAACTCAGGCGCTTAGTCCGCCCTTGCCGCTCACGGTTGTGTCGCACGACAACAGCCGTGATCTCACTATTCTAAGGAAGTCAGTTCCCAGAACAGGGTCTGGGGGCGTCGCAACCCTTCACTGAAGGCAACAGTAAAAAGTAAGCTGATGTGCATCTAGTGCAGCATACCCCAGACAAGGGTTACATGCCTGTCCTAGGGGAATTCGACAAATTACCAACTTGCTTTCTTAAATGCGCGTTAGCTTAGTAACAAGCAAGAAAGAAACAAAAACTCGATCTCTTTCTTCTGCTCTTGACCGTTTGAGTTGAGTCTGCGGCTTGGGCAAGAGTACTTTAATCGAGCACCCTAACTCCCACAGGTGTTGAGACAGCAGCCCTTCATTGAATTTGGCTGGTTTGAGGAAAGCAGGGGCAAGAGAGCGGCGAACAGTGGCTGAGTACTAACAATCAGGATCGACAGTTCCAGATACCTGGAATAGGGATCGCATGTGTGAAGGATGAGTACTAACGAGTTGCCCGTTGCCCTATTACAACTTACTTTTAACCTTGGTGTTGGTCTAGCGCTTACCCGCCTAGTCTTCTACACCTGCGCTCGGCTAGTGGAACCCGTTAATGGATACCGGAGAAAACCATCGTTTCATCTCCTCTGGTTTCTGGGAGGCGGCTTGGTTATCGGTAGTATCCTCTGGTCAATTCAGTTGCTTGCTAGGGAAGGTTTCACAATTCCCCTGACTAGCTTTATGACAGCCGTGCTGATGGTACTGCTAGCCGCAGCAAGCGTCTGGGGAAAGCCAATCGCTCGTTCGGGCGAACGGACAAAACGAACTGAAAAGCAGAGAGTGCGATCGCTACCCCTACAACGTCAGGTGTCGGCGGATTTCCCTCAACGGCAGACTTGCAACCGTAAAACCTTGAAAAGCGTCAGACAGGAAATTACAGCCACCACCGACGTAGAGAGCGGCGTAAAACAACACTCAGGGAATGGCGAACCGGCGTCATTGACATTGGCTCAGAGTCGAGTTCGGCATCCGTTAAGGGCAAAAAAGACCACTGATTTGATTTCTCAGCATACCTCCGAAGGCTTCTACCTCTATTCTTCATCACCTTGCTTAACTCTTCTGGGATACAAGCCCGATGAGCTTGTAAGACAACCCGTTTATAACCGTAAGTTTTTTCATCTTCAATATTGGACGGGAATCGTGCCGTCTCACTTAAGCACCCTAGGGCAGACAGAAAACACCCCCACCAGCTACCGCATCCACTGTCAGGGTGGTGACTATATTTGCTTTAAAAACACTACGACACCCATCTACCATCCCGATCTAGGTGTTGTGGAAGAAATTGTTCCCATTTCCTGCGACATTAAAGATCGCAAAGAGGAGGCACTACCAAAACGCGATCGCCAGTTCGAGAAGCTGGTTGCCAACGTACCCGCAGCAATCTTCCAATTTCTGCGCCGCACAGATGGCTCCCTTTCCTTCCCATTTGTTAGTCATGGGGCTCGCGAAATTTATAATTTAGAACCTTTACAAATCCAGAAGAATGCGGCAATTGTTATCGATCTTATTCACCCCGATGACCGTGCAAGTTTTGAAACCTCTTTCAAAACCTCAGCCGAAACTCTACAGCCTTGGAGATGGGAGGGACGGTTTGTTTTGCGATCGGGAAAACTCAAATGGTTGCAAGCGGCCGCCCGACCTGAGTTGCAAGCAAATGGCGATATTCTTTGGTACGGAGTGCTAATGGACATTACAAAGTATAAACAGACTGAAGTGGCACTCTTGGAGTGGTCTTCTTGCAGAAGCGCTTCGCTACTCCTGCACCGTCGAGAATCCCTGCTGTTCGAGCTAGCCAACCAAATCCGCAATTCCCTGGAACTCGAAACCATCTTAGAAACGGCTGTAGAGTCAATCCGCAATCTTTTACAGATTGACCGATGTCACTTCATTTGGTACAGATCGCACGAGGTAACCCCCTATTGGGAAGTCGTTAGTGAAGCCAGAAACCCTATCCTGAAAAGCCATCTCGGTGAGTATCCCACGGCTCGATTAGGATGGCTTGGCAAGCGGCTTTTACAGCAGCAGCTTGTCCAAGTCGATGCAGTGGAGACACTCAACGATTCCAACATGCGACAGTGCTTAGTCGAACTAGGCTACACTTCGCTTTTGTCCATTCCTATTCAAACGAAACTTGGGGAAATTGGAGCGATTAGCTGCGTTCACTGCACCGGCATGCGAAGTTGGGATTATCGGGAAGTGGAATTGTTGCAAGCGGTTGTGGCGCAACTTGCGATCGCGATCGATCAGGCGGCACTCTACACTCAAGCCCGCGAAACCGCCCAACACGCCCAAGCGCAAGCCCGAGAACTCGAGCGTACCCTGAACCAACTGAAAACTACCCAAGCTCAGCTCGTACATAGTGCAAAAATGTCCAGCTTGGGACAACTAGTTGCTGGTATCGCTCACGAGATTAACAATCCTGTCAACTTTATCCACGGCAACCTGATCTATGCCAGTGCTTATATCTACGACTTGATCAGCATGTTACGCCTCTATCAAGAGGAATTTCCCAATCCTACAGCCTCAATTTTGAAACAAGCTGAAGTCATCGATTTAGACTTTCTGACCAACGACCTTCCCAAACTTCTCGGTTCAATGCAACAGGGAACTGACCGCATCCGCTCAATTGTCCTTAGCTTGCGGAACTTTTCGCGGCTGGACGAAGCCGAGATGAAGGACGTGAACTTGCATGAAGGGATTGACAGC
>JAIUYC010000325.1 GCA_020216575.1 Coleofasciculus sp. S288
AAGCGATCGCGATCTAGATATCCTGAATCAAGCCCGGATGAATGCCGAACAATGTGGCGTTGCCCATCAAGTCACCTTCACCCAAACTGAACTATCCCAAATAGAACCTCCAGCAGAGTGCGGCGTCATCATCTGCAACCCTCCTTATGGAGAGCGTCTGGGGAATGTCAGGGAATTAGGAGATTTCTATAAACTACTAGGAGATGTCTTCAAACAACGCTTCAAAGGGTGGACAGCTTTTGTTTTAACTGGCAACAAAGAGTTGGCAAAGCGAGTAGGACTCAAAGCTGCTCGCCGCATCCCTGTCTATAATGGCTCAATCTCCTGTACGTTCCTAAAGTACGACCTTTATTAAATCAGGTTTTTTCTAAGTCAGGTCGATGGGCAGAATTAAACGTAAGGTGGGCATTGCCCGCTAAAATTCTGTAGTTCAAGTCCGGAGAGAATAATGGGCAATGCCCACCCTACAAATTTATCTCGCTCTAGTTATCACTTTATGCCCGTGCAAAGTAGACATTGCCGATATAGAAGTCGCCAAGGCGATTAGGACACAGCCAAACCCTGAAACCTTAACCAGCCAATATGCATCCCTTTTGCATAAAAGCCCTCTGCCCTGGAGCCTTTTGCTATAAATCCCGATAGCGGCGATTTAGAACGTATATATTGGTGTATCCCTGGGAAAAGTCTCTCTAAAGAGGCTAGATATCGCAGTACATCGGTGCTTTCTAGTTTAAAACTCCTATAAAAATAAAATTTTGAGAAAGCAAAATTGATTGAATCTTTAGAACAGGGCTGCTAAGACAAGCGTTCTACAGCATGGGTGCATGGAAATTATCGAGATGGAACTCAACTTCGAGGCACTGAATAGAGCTGAGTTTTGAGACTGTCTCATCAGGTTGATATTAAATACCCAATCAGGTGGAAAAATAAAATGGGGCTAAACATTCACTACTCCTTCAAGCTCAATTCTGGAGGTGCTGAACTCGCCAGAGAGAAGATAATGGCATTACGCCAGTCTGCTCTCGATTTGCCGTTTGCTGAAGTGGGTGAACTTGTTGAGTTTCAGGTAGAAGCAGGTGAGTTGGATTTAGGTGAAGGTGCTGCACGCCTATTTCGCGATCGCTCCGATCCGCAATATTGGATTAGAGCTAACGCGAATCGAGGTATTTTTCACGATCGCTATCACTTTAGTATCCCCGCTCGGCAGGCAATTTATTTCCAAGTATGGCCGGGTGAAGGGTGTGAAACCGCTTTTTTTGGCTTAGCGATGTACCCAGAAACGATTGTGCGCCAGGTTGGCGATCGGCTAGAGGAGATTGACACCAATATTAATGGTTGGTGTTGGTTCGATCTTTGTAAAACCCAATATGCTAGTAACCCACACTACGGGGGACTCGAACACTTTCTCAAGTGCCACTTACTCATTATTAAGATGCTTGACGAAGCCCGACAGTTAGGCATCGTAGAAAACGTTGCGGATGATGGTACTTATTGGGGACAACGGGATACCGAAGCTCTAATTAATGCTCTCGAAGAACACAATGCCTTAGTCGCTGCAATTGTTGGGCAACTTGGCGATGCGCTCGATAGAGTAGGTCAAGGACAGGCTCAGGCTCCCATCGCTTCTTATCCTAACTTTGAATATTTGGAAGCTAAGGGTAGTATGCACTTGAAAGATAATGAGTCCGAGAGCGCAGAAAAGCAATAACGAATTTCTTCCCTGGTTCGTCTTCCCTCCGAGGGAAGTTAATCTGAGTTGAAGACGCGGGGATAGGGGGACGCGGGGAATTTAATTTTCATGTGTCCTGGTGTACGCAGTTCATGAGCGACTACTTACCTTGAAGTAGGTTTATTCCTTTTGACAGAAGAGAGTTGTTCAATAGTCCATCAGAATTTATATAACTATACAATCATATTTTCAAGTGAGGGATAGACTATGGCATTAGTTTTAGAGCAAATCAATGCCGAAGGATTGGCACAGCTGTCTTACCTGGTGGGTGATGATAAGGCTGGGGTAGCTGCTGTGATTGACCCTCGTCGCGATGTAGACGTTTACCTGCAAATGGCACGCGATCGCGGAGTAAGAATTACTCATATCGTCGAAACTCATATCCATGCCGACTTTGTTTCTGGTTCCCACGAACTTAAGGCAAGGACGGGTGCGCCCATCTACGGAGGAAAAAGCGACGATTATCAGTTTGAGTTGCAGCAGATAAGCGAAGGAGAGGAGTTGCCATTGGGCAGTGTTACCCTTCGTGCAATGCACACACCAGGGCATACACCCGAACACGTCTCGTTACTCATTTTTGATTCAAAGCAGGGCAGGGAACCGTTCGGTGTCTTGACGGGCGATACGTTGTTTAACCTTGATGTCGGACGCCCCGATTTATTAGGTGGCGGTACGGAAAAAAAACTGGCAGCGCAACTGTATCATTCATTATTCGATAAACTGCTGCCACTGGGCGATCGCATTGAAGTTTACCCCTGCCACGGTGCGGGTTCATCATGCGGGAAGTCAATTGGCGATCGCAGACACAGTACCATCGGCAACGAGCGGATTTTTAGCGAAGCCTTAAAACAGCGCACGGAACAAGAGTTTATTGAGTGGATTTTGAGCGACATGCCAGAACCACCGAGACACTACCCACGTTTAAAAAAAGTGAATGCTAAAGGTGCGCCTGTTAAGGGTTGCGTGCCAACTTTACCACCGCTATCGCCTCAGCAATTCCAGAAGATGAGCGAGAATGAGAACACCATTATCCTCGATACACGCTCAATTCTCGCCTTTGGCGGCGGACACATTCTGGGTGCAATCAACATTGCCTTAAACCCTCCCTTTCCTAACTGGGTGGGCTGGATGATTGACCCGGAGAAGACGCTGTTGCTGGTTGTGGAAAGCGAGCGGGATATCAAGCTTGTGACCGAACAATTGTTCCGGCTCGGCTATGATAACTTAGGCGGCTATCTGCACAGTGGCATGACGAGCTGGCAGAATGCCGGATTGCCCCTGAAGCACATTGGCGAGTGGACGGTGTATGAGTTGAACCAACACAAGGATGACTCGAACCTAACCGTGCTAGATGTCCGAACCGAAGGCGAGTACAACAAGGGCTGTGTACCGGGAGCAAAGCACATCTTTGTACCCCACCTTGAGGAACACTTGGATGAATTGGATCGATCTCAGACCATCGCTACATATTGCGGTACTGGTTACCGGGCTTCCCTTGCTACCAGTCTATTGCAAAAGCATGGATTTGAGAATGTGATTAATGTTCCCGGTTCATGGACCGCTTGGAAGGCTGCCAAGCTCCCCGTACAGCAGTCCACTCGGACTTTTGCTCAGGTATAGGTATAGCATAAGGCAGAAGGCTCCAGGGCAGAGGGCAGAAGGTTTATTATTAGTACCCGGAGCTCCCCCTGCCTCCCGGAGCTCTCGTAACTGGTGGAAAACTTCTGCCGAGCTGGTCTAGTCTTCACTGGTCACTGTTAACGTAGCGATCGCACCACTGAATCACCTCCCATAGAACGTGACCCACGCTTTCGCGTCCCCGATACCCGTGGTCTTCATAGGGCAACTCGACCCAACGCACTGTGCCGCCCAATCCCTTGATTGCCTCATACAGCCGTTCGCTTTGGATGGGGTAAGTTCCAGGATTGCTGTCCACTGCACCATGAATCAGTAGCAACGGTTCATTAATCTTGGCAGCGTTAGCAAAGGGTGACATGCGAATATAAGTCTCAGGCGTTTCCCAGAAATTCCGTTGCTCTCCTTGGAAGCCAAAAGGAGTGAGCGTGCGGTTGTAGGCTCCACTCATCGCGATGCCTGCTCGGAATAAATCGCTATGTGCCAGCAAGTTTGCTGTCGTGAAAGCCCCATAGGAATGACCCCCAATCGCCAGTCGATTTGGGTCAGCAATGCCTCGACTAACCACATAATCTACAGCAGCCTTTGCACTCATCAGTAACTGCTCGACATACGTGTCGTTCGGTTCTGCATCCCCTTCCCCAATAATAGGCAGCGTAGGATTATCCAAAACCGCATACCCCTGAAGTAGGAGAAACAGCACCGAAGCACCATAAGGACGCCTAAATGTATTCTCAGAGGTAGTAACCTGGCTGGCAGTCATAGCATCCTTAAATTCCTGGGGGTAAACCCAAAAAATCATCGGTAGCGGTTTGTCTCGATTGGGTTCATATCCTGGAGGGAGGTACAGTGTGGCAGACAGGTTTACCCCATCAGCTCGTTGATACTGAACCAATTCTTTGTGGACATTGGCGAATTGAGGTGCCCAATCCTGATAATCCGTCAACTGTACGGCGGCAAAACTATCTTCTGTTGCGGCTAGTGCAGGAGGTTCCACAGACGGAGGCGAGTTAACTGCTCTCAACGTTCCTACGGCTAACTCTGCCGAAGTAACATCGCTGAGGCGGTTGTATAGAAAGTAATTGGGGGGGTCTTGCTGAGACTGGCGCTGAGTGATAAACTGCTCAGCATTATCGTCCAGGATATCCACAACCTGCTCGTAATAAGGGTCTTTCGCTTGCCACAGACGCTGAGTTTGCCCCGTCGCTAGTTCCATCTGGTCAAGAAATGGGTGTACTCCCGCTGCCGAAGCGCCTCTCCCCTTAAAGTAAATCGAACTGCCATCTGAGGTGAATCGCAGGACTTCCCATCCGTAAGCACCAGGAGAGGTTAACGGTATGCCTGGGTCGCTATATTGGTCTTGATAATTGCGCTCCTTGAGTAGCATGGGAGCAGAATTGGGTGCTTGCAGGTCAAGACGCCAAATTCGCTGTTTGCGGTTGTCGTACCACCACTCCCAGGCTAAGGCAATATTATCTCGTCCCCATACGATTTGTTGAAAGCGGTATTCCGATCGCCAAAGCTGAGTAGGCTGGTTAGTAAATGGAGCCTCAAGCTGAAACAGAGCATCTCGTTTTTCTGCCGGACGCCCCGCATCCCCCTCATCTAGAGCTTCCACCCAATACAGGGTTGCCCCAACATCGGCTCGCCAATAAACCCGTCGCGGTCCTTTGCGAACCGAACCAAACTTGATTGGGATATCATCAGCAAGGGGCAAGTCGGCGACCTGATGCACGACCTGATCGGTGCGATCGAGAACCTCGATTTTTTGAGGAAATCGACTCACGGGTACTTGGTAGGAAAAGGGTCGGTGTAGCGTGGTTAGCAGAATGTATTCCCCGTTTGGTGAGGAGATGGCGTCGTCAATGAGTGCAGGAGCAACTAATCGGGTGCGTTTGCCCTCCAACGAGACGTGTTCCAGTTCAGACGTGAGATAATACTCAAACAGTGCCTCATCGTGGGGATTTTGCAAAAGGTTGGTATAAGTAATCGCTGGCGCCTTTCGTCCCAGGTTTTCATGCGCGATCGGACCCATGGGTATTGCAGAGGGTTCCGGAGGCGAACCTCGATCCTCTGGTACGACTTTGCACAACAGCCCCTCATCCTTTGGCAACCATTTACAAGGATTTCCGTATGTTGCATTGAGAACTGGACCGGTGAGGCGGCGTGCTTTGCCAGATGGCAAGTCCGCTACCCATAGTTCTAAACCTGATTCTTGGGTGAGGGTAAAGGCGAGTCGTTGCCCATCAGTTGACCACTGGGGAAAGCCAATGCGCGAATTTGAAGGTAGGTCAAGGGAATGAGCCACACTCGAACCAATGGGTCGGATAGTAAGGCGACGATAGGTATAATGGCGTGCTGGTGCATTTGTCTTTGGG
>JAIUYC010000326.1 GCA_020216575.1 Coleofasciculus sp. S288
CTAAAATCCAAGCAGCCTGAATAAGGAATTTAAGGGGCTTAAAACTCGACCTGCGAAATCAATAATAGAGTCGGTGTTGCTCTTCGGTACAAAGATGACATCTCCTTCTTGAATTTGGTATTCATCGGTCAAGTTACTGACATCGAGTGTCTGGTTTTCGACTCGACCTTCATCATTAAGGCGGACAAATTCAACCTTACTGAGTTTCGCTTTATCGGTTGGGCCTCCGGCTTTTGCGATCGCACTGGAGATGGAACTGTTGGGGGAGACTTCAACTTCTCCTGGCGTTTTGACTTCCCCAACCACTCGCACCCGGACGGTTTGAGGGGCAACACTAGACCGGGCAATCATACGGCGGTCAATTGTTTCGCCATCTGGGAGTGTGGGAACATAGATCGAGTCTCCATCCCGCAACATTAGATCGCGAGGTGCATCTTCTGACCACAGCGCTTCCCAGAGATTGATGGTAATCGGAGAACCATTTCCAGTGGGACTGTAACGTTTGAGAATCACGTTGCGAATGTCGGCGTTGCGGGTTACTCCTCCGGCTTGCAGGATGGCGGCGCTGACGGTAGGAATTCTATTATTAGTAGGATTCGTACCAGTCGTGTTGTTCCCTGTCGTCAAACTCGCCAGTTGAATCGGCCCGGGCCGTTGCACTTCTCCCGCCACATTAATACTCATGGAGCGGAGTTTCGTCATTGCGATCGTAACCGCTGGATTTTTGAGATAAGACCGCAAACGACCCCTTAACTCTTGGGTGAGTTGCTCGACAGAGCGATCGGTTGCCGTGACTTTACCAATGAGTGGCAATGTAATTGTCCCATCGGGCAAAATCACATGCGTTCCTGTAAATTCCGGATAATCCAGCACGGTGAGCTGAAATTCGTCTCCAGGTCCGAGATAGTAATTGGAGTTTGTTGTTCCTGCCTCCAAGGGGGCAGGGATTTGGGCGAATGCGGGTAATGGCAGCGACCAACCGAGAACAAGACTTAGGACGACGGCTGGACAAGTGCCAGAAAAACGGAGTGACTTTGACATGCCTGTAACCCTTTACAACCGTTAACTTCTGTGGCGAACTGAGAGAACTGAAAATACTGGAGGAAGCAAAGGAGGAATAGCTTTGTGCGTCGCTGCCCCTTTCTTGGAGGCGTCAGTTATTAGCGTTGCTTGCACTCTCAGAGGTTGTTCCTTCCCAAGCAGTGGCATCAATTTCCGTAGCATGATACGCCTTCATGTAGTAAAAAAATCGGTCAGATTCGTGTTCTTTAATCACTCCATTGATCACCAGTCCAAGAACGTTGAGACCAGATTGCTGGAGCAACTCTTTCGTTTTGTTGGCACTGGCAGAATCGATGATTCCAGGTCGAACCACTAACAACATTCCATCAGTCATCTTGCCTAAAGTCAGTGCGTCAGCTGCAACTAGAAGAGGCGGTGCATCGATGATGACGAAGTCGTATTCCTGGGCAAACGACTCAACTAAGGAAGTCATGCGCTTAGAATCCAGTAGAGCCAAGGGGTTGGGAGGGATAGCTCCAGAGGGCAGAACGTCCAATCGCTCCATTGGCGTCTGCACTGCCTCGCTAAATTCCACTTGACCGACTAGAACGTTGCTCAACCCTGCTTGATTGGTAAGTTGCCAAATGTGATGTTGTGACGGACGGTGCAAGTCTGCATCGATTAACAAGATCCGACGCCCTAACTGAGCCATGGTTGCCGCCAAGTTCGCTGAAACCGAAGACTTGCCCTCGTTAGGAACAGAACTTCCCACCACAATCACTTTGATTTGTCGGTCTGAATTGAGGAATTTCAGATTGGCTTGGAGCATCCGATACGCCTCACCGACTGGGGAGCGTGGCTTATCTTTAACCGGCACTGCATTTGCTGTCGAATCGGCGTCTCGCAGGTTTGGCAACCGGAGTAATCCCCGTCGGGGTGTGTCTCCGTAGAGGGGAATTGTTCCCAGGACGGTGTATTTGAATTTCTCTCGCGCTTCTTTAATCGTTCTAATGGAAGCATCTCCCAGATCCAGGAGGAACGCCATAGCGATTCCCAACAACAGACCACTTGCACCACCTAGACCAAGGATTTTCGTCTTTTCAGGAGCAATGGGGCTATTGGGAGCGATCGCTTCTGAAATCAGCCGCACGTTTCCAACATTTTGATTCTCCCTGACTTTTACTTCTTGGAGTCGTTGGGAAAGTGTTATGTAGGTTGATTGAGCCGCCTCTCGCTGCCGTTCTAGCTCCTGCTGTCTCTGCTCTAGTTGCGGAATGTCACTGACTCGCTGTTTGTAAGCGAACTGTACATTTGATAAACTCGTCACTTGGCTAGACAAGCCCAAGCGCCTGACTTCTTGCTGAACCAAGTCTTCGGTTAATTTTTGCTGAGTCTCGCTAAATTGCAAATTACCGATAGACTCTTGTCTACCAACAATTTGTCGAACTCGCTCTTGAAGTATATCTCGCAGATTTGCTTCCTTGAGCTTGAGGTTTTCAACGGTGGGATGGGCTTCTTCGTAGCGGCTGCGTGCAGTTGCCAACTCGGTTTGCACCTTCTGAAGTTCTTCTAGGGCAGTCCCGACGCCAGAGGCCTGACTAAGGGAACTCAGCGCGATCGCTTGCTGGGAATCCATGCCTAACTTGGATTGGAGCGCTCTAGACGCGGTGGTTGCATCGGCAAGCTGAGCCTGAGTGTCGGCAATTTTTTGGTCTAAGTTGGCAATCACTGACACGGCCGATTCTGCTTCTTGTTGCAGAGCCACCACTTTGTTCCTTTCCTTGAACTGGCGCAACTTGTCCTCAATATCTTTGAGATACGCTTCAGTTTTAGGTAGTTGGTTGGCAATAAACTTCCCCGCTGCTGAGGCTTCCGCTCGGTTGATGCCAATCTCGTTTTGGATGTAAACATCCATCAGCTTGTTGACCACTGCGGCTGCTTCCTTAGGGTCAGTGCTTTTGTAGGAAATCTCCAGTACATCTGTACTACTAATGCTCTTGGCGCTCAGTCGCCCTAAGAGCTGTTGCGGCATCATCGGCTCGCCAGATTCGTTTTTGAGATTGAGCTTGGTAATCACCTCTTGGGCAATGGGGATGGAGCGAATCACCTCAGCTTCCGTATCGAGTGGATTGCTTTGCTGTCCTAAAGGATTTATCGTGTCCGCATCTGGCTTTCCCAGGCCGGTGAGAGAAGAGGCCCGGTTGATTTTATTAACCAGGAGCTTTCCTTGGGCTTGGTAGACAGGGTCTTGTTGGGAGTAATAGTAAGCGGCGAGTCCGACGGATATGCCACAGACTCCAACAATAGCCAACCAACGCCGTTTTAAAGTCAGCCAGACTTTTTGCAAGTCAATGTCTTCTTCTCCGTGTCTTTTAGATTCCATAAGAGATTCCTGCAAGGCTACCAGATAAACCGAAGAACTTTAGAACAGTTGGTTCCACCTCAACACCCCGATTGGCGGGTAATTGGTGATTGGTAATTGGTAATTGGTGATTGGTAATTGTAAATTTATTGCCGTTTGGTAGCTTCCTCTCCTATTACCTATTCCCCATTCCCCATTCCCCATTCCCCATTCATCCCTCGATCGCCTCCTTGTACAGTTTCAGATAGTTCAGAGCGACTGCACGGGGATGGAAGTGAGTGTGGGCAAACGCCTGGGCTTGCTTAGACCAGTGGTGAAGTCGATGAGGTTGATTCAGGACTTCTAACAAATGAGCGGCAGCCTCTTGAGGATTGGTTGGCAGTACCAGCCCTAAATCATGTTTGTCAAACAATTCTGCCAGGTTGAGCGTATTAGCGATCGCGCAAGGCGTACCTAGATACATGGCTTCTGCGATCGATATCCCAAACACCTCCCAACGGGCTGTTTGAATGTAGACCGTAGCATCCGCGAGTGCCTTGAACTTCTCTGCCCCATAGACTGGCTTGTGGAGATGTACGTTGGGTGGAAGATCGCGCTTGATTTGCTCAAACCAACTCCGAGTTTCGCGATCCTCGGTTCCATACATGTGCAGTTCTACATCGGGTAAATGGCGGACGACTTCTACTAGAATGTCGATACCTTTGTGCAGAACATCGAATCGCCCCAGATAAACCAACCGCTTTGTCCCCGCGTCACCATTCCAGCTTTGCCCCTCCAAATACTTGGCATCAACTGGGTTTGGCATCCAGCGAATAATGCCTTTGTAACGCGGGACAAAAGCGCGGATATTCTGTTCTTCTCTGGGGGTTACCATGGCAACTGCCTTGGCGTCATAGAAAAAGCGCTTCTCGACCAGCCAACTGTAAAGGGTCTTTTTAAAGCGCTCGCGTTCCAGGATTTGAGGTAACAACCCTCCCCCCGGTTTGATAACGTAGGGAATTCCCTGGCGAACCAAACGCCTCGCCAATGTTGCATGCTTGAGCTGAAAGACAGAGTGCATGTGAACAACATCAGGAGGTTGAGACTTTAGCAGAGACGCGATCGCTTTCGGGTCGTAACGCCAACTGTTGGCAGGAATTGGCTTGAGTTCAAAGCCACCTTGCTCAGCCATCGCCAAAGCGTCCTTGTCTGGTGGCGAGTGAAGAATGAGAGTCACTTGGTTTCCTAGAAGCGCCTGTTCTCTCGCCATGACCCAAGCAGAAATATTGATTCCACTCACTCGTTTAGGAGACGCAGAAGCTCCCACATGCCAGATCTTCATTCCAACTCCTGCATAAAAAATACATTCGTAACTGACCGAGCCGATTTTGGATTTGAGAGTTTGGCTTTCTGATTAGTTTTTACACAAGCTGGAGGAGTTATCCGGAGAAGAACTTGTAAATTCAGCTCTATCTCTGCTATCATCATTCCTCTTTTCCTCCAGCTTTTTCCGTGACGACCATCCAAAATCTCAAGTTGCCAATCCAAAACTCCTGAACTGAACTGGCTGACTACAGCAATCCTAAATAATTCATGACAACCTCTCTTTCTCCTCTGGAGCGTCCTCTGTGCCTCTGTGGTTTGTTCAAAAAAATCTCACAGATAATTTAGGATGGCCATAATTAGTCGTCCTCTTTAAGCCGCCCTTCTAGCTTCCATGACCCAATCCAAAAAAGAGGCAACGACCTCTTGATTCAGCGACGCTTCATGTTTAATTTTCTGCCAATTGATATCAATGATTGAAGATTGACTCTGAGCCATTTGAATTGCTCGCTCAATCTTTTCCAGGCAGATGGTTTTGTCGAGTTCTCTGAATAGTGTGCATTGCGAAGAGCGACCGATTTGCTGATAAAAGCGGGCAACTTTGGAGTGAATGGCAAAGGACTCACTGTAAACTCCCAGGGCATAAGCGATGATACCCACATGCAGTTTTGTGGTGATAACTGCTGATAGTTTGGATATCAAAGCAACGGTTTCCCAAACGCCCTTGAAGGGGACTATCAGACAAGGTTTATCGGTAGCCTCTTGAATGAGTTGTGCGAGACGCTCACAGGGTTCTGAGTACTTGCTACCCCCATCATCTGCAAATATAACAGGCACGAGTTCCGGCGCACCTGCCAGAGACGACACTAAAGCCGTTCTCATCGCTTCAGCTTGAGGGGTATCCGCCAGAATGTAACGGGGATGATGAATGCCCAGCAGTGGCATCTGTGCATGAGAGCCTAAAATGCGATCGACACTCTCGAAAGCTTTTGCTGGAATATCCGCCCTTGTTATTGTTAGGGCAGCGTCTGGAATCAACTTGACATTTTGTTGGATACCGAGCTGCTCT
>JAIUYC010000327.1 GCA_020216575.1 Coleofasciculus sp. S288
AAGTCTCCTTGGTCATGCACATCTAGAAACTCTTTAATCTCTAACAAACTCAGTCCCAAGCTTTGTGCGCGTTTGATAAAGCTCAAGCGAGTCAAGACATCCGAGTTGAATAAGCGGTAGCCACCTTCGGTTCTACCAAATGTCTTGAGCAAACCCAACTCGTCATAGTAGCGGATGGTTTTGATGGGGATACCGCTTTCTTTAGCAATTGAACCAATGAGTCTTGGCCGATCTTGAACTAACATGACTTAACTCCTTGATGAGATGCGAGCTGCTTGCAGCAGTGCTTGCGCTAATCGTCTCACCTTATCCTAAACTCTCTACCTAACTGGAGAGTCAAGAGGGTAGCAAATGCGATCGCCAACTACTAGATTTTTGCTAATTCCATCAATTGAGCGATCGCAGCTTCCGTAGCTTGTTGCTGCACCTCGTTGGAGCCTCCCTGATTGGGAACTTCGACATAGTCAACATTTTGAATCCCCAAAAAGTTGAGAATAAACCGTAGATACGGCACACAGAAATCCATCGCACCCGCAGATGTGTCAGGCGCATAACTGCCTGCACGAGAACTGATAATTAATGCTTTTTTCCCAGTGAGTAATCCATTAAACGCACCTGTATCCGGGTCATACTGTACCGTCCGACCGACCCGAATAACGTTGTCAAAATAAGCCTTGAGATTGGCAGGGATGCCAAAGTTATACATGGGAACCCCAATCACAATCCGGTCTGCCTCAACTAGTTCAGCAATCAAGGTATCCGACTCAGCCAACAACGCTTTTGTATCCTCTGTTTGACGTTCCGATGGAGTCAGGTTTGCTGCTACCCAGTTGGCGGTGATGAGAGAGGGAGAGTGTACTCCGACATCTCGCAAACTATATTGCGTATCGGGGTTGTAAGAACGCCATCGATCAATAAACTTAGATGCAAGGGTGCGAGAAACAGACCCTTCTTGACGCACGCTGGATTGAATTTCTAACAGCTTCATGGTTCTTCTCCGATAAGATGTAGTTGCAAAAATGATTCAGATTGTGACTCTAATTTGAGTGCTGACGATCGAGTTGAGTGAGAGCGATCGCCACCATTAACAACGAGATGGCAAAAACTCTGGATAGATTCAAGGGATGAGTTGGAACACCAAACCAACCAAACTGATCGATGACCAGGGACATGACCATCTGACTACAAACAACAGCTAGGGTTGATGTAGTTAAACCCAGCTTCGGCACCGTCAACGTACTTAAGCTGACAAACGTTGCTCCCAAAAATCCTCCTAAAAATGCCCACCACGGGACGTTAGCAAACCTTGCAAAATCCGGTGCTTTGAAAATACCCAACGCTAGCAGGAGGGTTAAAATACTGAACCCAACCAGGAAATTAATTGCCGCCGCCGCGATCGGAGAGTGAAGCGTTTGTTTTAACCGAGCATTGGCAGCAGAACCGATCGCCAAAAAACTTCCTGCTGAACCTGCCCCAAGCATTGCTAATAAAATATCCATGATGTTTGAGAAACAATTGATTACTGTGTCAGAAAGAAGAGCGCAACAGCTAACAGCCCAACGGCAAACCGACGATGAGGAGTGAGGCGATGTTGAGGCATTCCCAACCAACCAAAATGATCGGTGATGATACCTGCGATCGCTTGTCCACCGACCACAAATCCTAATGTCAAGGTTGCTCCTAATGTGGAGATGAAGTAAGCACTGGAGACAATGTACCAGGCTCCAAATAAGCCTCCTGTGAAACTCCATTGAGGCGCTTTGCGTAAGGTGTAGCAATCCAAGTGACCAAACTGCCCCGTTAAGAGCAACGCCATTAACGCGAGTAAACCGATGAAATAAGAAACATCCGCCGCTAAGGGGGCAGAATTCAGCGATCGCGCCAATTGAGCATTGATGCTGGCTTGAATGGGCAACAGCGCCCCACTCAATAAAGACAACAGGAGATAGAGACAAATTTGGCAGCGCAGCAAGATATTCCGAGAGCGGAACAAGGATAGGAACGTCATAGTTTTTGTGGTGTAAGGATTTGAGCGACTGACTCGCTGTTGCCCGGATTTCTTTCAATCAATCGCTGATTGGACTGGTGAAATGTATCTTGATATCAAGATAGTTGAAATAAAGATGAACGTCAAGAATCTTGATGTCAAGATATAATGCTTCTATGACACACGATCGCATTGATGAAATTTTGGAACAATGGCAACGAGAGTCCCCTCAGTTAGATGTTTCAGCTCTAGCGGTGACGGGGCGAGTGATGCGAATAGCCCGTTTACTGGAAAAGCATCGGGAAACCGTGCTCGCAGAGTATGGGTTGAATGTGTGGTCGTTTGATGTGCTGGCAACGCTCAGGCGACAAGGTTCACCCTATCAGCTCAAACCCACAGATCTGTATGGTTTGTTAATGCTCTCTTCTGGAGCGATGACGAACCGGATCGATCGCTTAGAAGAAGATGGCGTAGTCGTTCGCCTTCGCGATCCAGACGATCGGCGCAGTGTGATTGTTCAACTGACTCCCAAAGGCATTGAGTTGATGGATACGGTCATGCCTGTGTTGTTTGAGAAGGAACAGCAATTCCTGGAACAATTCACTAAGACTGAAACTCAAACATTCACTAAATTGCTTCGTCGGTTTTTGCTATCCTTCGATGAGAGCGACAGATGACACAAGGTTATCTTGACGTAATCGGCAGACAGTTGCAGCTCTAAAGTCACTCCATCAACCAGCTAAACAGACCTTCTACTGTGAGGTTAAAATCTTTAGCAAATTCTGGCACTGGCAATCGTGTCTGCGGTTCATCATAGACAGTCGTTGCTCGATCCGGTAGATAAACAAACACAGATTGTTCATCTGGATCGATCAGCCATCCCATCTGAGTCCCATGCTTGAGGCAATGCAGAATATTTTTGGTAACTTTAGTTTGGCTCTGATCCGGTGACAGAATTTCGATTGTCCAATCTGGGGCAATTGAAAAAACGTTAGCGACTCCACCATTGTCCTTGCGTGGAATTCTACCCCACAGAAACACGGCAATATCAGGTACAGTTGAACGTCCACCAAAAGTACAGCGTAGTTCTGTGAAAGCCCGTGCGATCTGTTTGGGTTTGACGACCAAGTTGATTGCGGGTGCTAATTCAGTCTGAATTGCACTGTGTTCTCCTTGTGGCATTGGTTTCTGGACGATTAGCCCATCAATGTACTCGCTAGGGGGTTCTGTCTCCGGCAACTGTAGAAATTCTTCTAGCGTAAGGGGTGTAGTAGGAGTTTGTACCATTTTAAGACTCCAGTTAACCGTAGAGCTAAGAGGGTTGAATCAAGAGTTAGACGGTTTTATCTTTCGGTGGGTGCGGTACTTCGAGATTGCCTGTGGGATATTCTGCGTTTGGTTGGCTTGTCTGAAGCAACAACTCTCGTCTGAGCTTGAGAACGAGATTTAGGTTTAACCTTGACTACGATTTCCACGTCACGACCTAGAGCGTTCAAGAAGCGAAACAGGCGTACAGTGGAAAACCCTGACAGTTTTCCTCGCATTAGGGCAGAAATTTTCGGCTGGTCAATTCCAAGCAGTTCAGCAGCTTCAGTCTGGGTCATGTGTCGTTTGGTGATGATGGAGCCTATTTTACGTGCAAGCTCTGCCTTCACCATCATCTCATCGGGATTGGCTAGTCCCAAATCAGCAAACACATTTCCGTTACTTGCTTGCACGCTGATTTCCTCAGTCATGGTTCCTCTCCTTTTCTTTTCTTGCCGTAGTTCTCATGATGATGCTCTTGAGCGCGTTTAAGCCTTATTTCAATCAGTTTGATGTCTTGCTTAGGTGTAGCAATTCCTTGCTTGGATTTCTTCTGAAAAACGTGTAGTACATAAACTACTTCCTCAAGTTTCACTGTATAGACTGCTCGGTAGGTGTCTCCATCAAAATCCTCTACAACTTCCAACACCCCAGCCCCCTTGAACCCTTTTAGGGGTTTGGCTGATGGATGTTTTTCACCACACTGAGCTAAATACAAGGCATAACCCACGACCTGCTGCACCTCGTTGGGAAACTGTTTTAAGTCGTCCAGTGAACTTCCAACCCACTCAACTGGCTTTAACGAAGAACTCATGCCTCTTCCCAGTATGCTAATTCTGGCATATTTTGGTCAATAAAATACCCTATCTCAGATTTGAGCAAAACTTCTAAACAAATCTTTCAAGGGTTTCAATTGAAAGTTTTCCAACATTCCGCAGACCTGCAAGGTTTGAAGGCATGGGAAAAAGCTCCCCTTTAAATTGACAATAGCAAAATTACTAGAGAGCTTGAAGCTGTCCAATTGACTTTTCCGGGACTGGTTTTAGCCCAAACAGTGTGGGAAGCGATGGGAACGTCTCCAGGTTTTCGACCGTTTAGTCCAGGATATGTTTGCAAACCCTATGAGGGTGAAGTTTATAAACCACTGATGGCATCGTCGGAGTTGAAGAGTAAGCTGAATGAATTGTTGATTGTGTCTATTTAGAGTTTTGTAGTAGATAGTACCCTGGAGGGTACTATCTGGAGAATCTAGTTTTAGCTAAAGTACTTTTCAGATGTATGAAGTACATCTGAAAAACACTACAAATTGAACAAAATCATATTATATTTTGATTCACCTGGAACGACTAATTGAATGGAAACTGCTTACAGAATCTCCACTGATTATCCATCAATCCAAACTGCGATCGATGCTGGACCGGGTACTGTGTATATCCCGGAAGGGAATCATCCGATTTCAGAGCCTCTGATTCTTCCCCGTACAGATCTAAACGGTAACGGCGGTGTCAAACTCATCGGTGCTGGCATGTATAAGACGTTTATTAATCCATCTTCGACATCGTATGCATACAACACCATGATTACCTGGCAGGATGCTAATTACTCAACCAACATCCGACGCGCTTGGTTTCAGCACCTTGAGGGTTTCACAATCAGGATGCCGCGCACAAATGCGAATGGCATCTGGTATAAGCGAACCGACCTTACTCAGAAACCAGTCTTTGAGAAGCTGATGATCACCATTCGTGACGTTGGTTTTACCACCTACAACAATTGGGAGCAGATAGCAATTAAGCTCGAAGGGAATGTCCACGATGCCGTCATCGAGAATATTGTCAACAACATTGGAGCGATCGACGGCGAAGCTAACTTTGACCTCACAACAATTGTCAGTGACACCAATCCAGAGGGTGATAACGGCATTGATAGTTACGGAATCTACTCATCAGTTCTTCGCGGCATTACAGTTACGCCGATCTCAGGTGGCTTCGGCGGTGTCTTCAGAGGTCGTGCCCAATTCTGCAAATTCGAGGACATACTCGTAGGTAAGGGATCGAACGGAACACCCCTAATCGACCTGATAGGCAGTTGCGGTGTCAAAATCAGCGGTATGGTTGCAGAGGGTCGAGCAGAGAACCCACAGATTCGGTTAACGGACTGTCGTGGCTGCATCATTGAGGATCTGATCCTTGGCACACCAGATAAAGGGTTCCATGACGAACCTTATGGTGAAGGCATTTTTCTTATCGATTGCACCTTCTGCCGTGTACAGAACTGGTTTACGTATCCAGACAAGGCGTTATGGGACATTGATCGTGATAATGCACGGCGCGTTTGGCTCTCACCGAACACCCGTAACTGCACAGTTGATGTCATGATTGGTGGCAGCACGAGCAGGGCAGACCGACAGGAGAACCCGTTCGTTGTCATTGATGA
>JAIUYC010000328.1 GCA_020216575.1 Coleofasciculus sp. S288
GGGCTATCTCGTTCCTTGATTGCAGCAGGAGTACCGAGTGCGATCGTGTCTTTGTGGGCAGTGCCAGATGAGCCAACATCTCTATTGATGATTGAATTTTATCGACATTTTCAGCATCATTCCAACAAAGCTCAAGCTTTGCGTCAAGCGATGCTCAGCCTGATGAAACAACATCCCCAACCTTACAACTGGGCAGCTTTCACCTTAATTGGCGAAGCAGAATAACTCTGTCAGGACTTACGCAACTGTCACATGCGATCGCGCCCACAGCACAAAGGGTTGGAGGGAGCTTTCATCAGGACTGGTGAGCTTCTCACTTGCCGTTGATTAACCCTTGAGTGCAATTAACGACTAGTTAGAGATTACAATCCATTGCCAATTAAAATAAACGGTGCCCAATAATAAGGATGATTGAGACGATTCGCGACTTCAGGCTTTAATCCATCCCGAACCTGCACTGCAACAATCGAACCCCGTTGTTCGCCCAAAGCCGTATAATCACCCCTAATCAGAGCAATTTGCGCTTGTCGTAAGGCTTCAGCTTTCGTATTCTTACCTTGCAATGCGGTGTAAAACGCATTCATCAACACTTGAGTGCCGCCATCATCAACCGTCCATAATGAGGCAATAGAAGCTCTAGCCCCTGCCCTTTGCATCTGGTAACCTAAACCCAGAATCTCTGCCCCCGTCCCCAGATTGCCACCGAGTCCGGTTTCGCAGGCAGACAGCACGACTAAATCCACCGTATTGAGGTTCCAGTTGCGGACATCGGCGATCGTGACAGGGGTGCCATCTCCAAAGAGAATAAACGACTCTTCTGGTGTCCCCTCCACAATTGCCCCATGCGTGGCAAAATGCAAAACGTTATGATCTCCCATTTTCGGTATCGTGTCTTCAGGATTGAAGGCATTATCGAGGAGTTGGGTGGTATCGGGAACTGTCTCGGCTAAGGTTTCGACTTCCACTCCGGCATAGGGCAAACCCCCCAAGTTAAAGCGTTCTGTGCCAATGGTGACACTGTAGCGTCCGGTGGTAAATGCCCCAGCCAGAATCTTGAGTTGGAATTGGGGTTGGGTGTCAAGGTCAGTAAGAGAGGCCGCCGTAATATTATTGATGCGGTAGCGTTGGACTAACCATTGTTCGCCATCGTGCAAAGCGGCAAGGGGAATGTAGCGCAGTTGTCCATCGGGTGCATAAATAATAGTTTCGGCTTCTGCTGTGGCAAGGTCATTTTCTAAAGGTTTAATCAGCCAGTTGTAGAGTTGTTGTGCAGGGGTTTTGGCATCGGATGTGCGATCAACTAAAGCGCTGGTAGGGTTTTCTCCTTAATTTTTTAAAATTTTCAAACCCCAAATTTGGGGATATTGCATAAATCGCAGTGAAAACAGTGATAAGTACTACAGCTACGCAGCAAAAATTGACGGCTGCAAGCACTCGAATCCTATAAGGGGAGGTTATCTTGTGTCTAAAGAAACTGTCAGACAATTTTTGTTAATGGCTTCTTCTGATGCTGCCCTACAAAACCAACTAGCAGCAGCCTCTGATCTCGAAAGTTTTGTCAAACTTGGTCATTCATCCGGCTACAACTTCACGATGGGTGCGATTCGTGCAGCGTAAATCACGGTACTCAGTCCGTACATAGCGCTGCCAGCCGACTCTAGCGATAGAAAAGGCTGAACTCTCGGTCTGATGCAGGTGTAAGTCCTGCCCATCCGACTCAGATGTGACTCCCTATCTGCCCACACCGACCAGACTCGGATCGCTGGAGGGTGAAGCTGGGAACAGGGCGCAACCCGACATTCGCTGCGGAATGACACTGGCGCTAACGGGGAGTTCCTACGGTGAAAAAGAGCCTAAAAAAGCAACCTAGAAGTAAGCGGGGCGCAGCCCAAAAACCCCGACTTCACTAGAGTTCATTCCCGCCGCACTGTCCATCGGGTAGCGGCAAGAGTCCAGGGAATCTAGTGGTTGAATTGGCTCCACCTAACGGAACGAACAATCTAACCGGGGGAACGAATAAAAACGAATTGAGGGTCTCGGGGAAGTCGAACCCCGATGTAGACTGGACGAGCAGTGGAACTCCCTCAGTTCGGGTAGGACAGGTCGTAATTGACCTGAGGTGTTCAGAATACACTCGCCTGGAGCAGAGCATGATTAGACACAGTGGAAACACTAGTGAATCTTGGAAGAACTTACCGTGGAAGCAACTCCGCAGAAACCTCTTCCGCCTACAAAAGCGCGTGTACAAAGCTATTCGAGTTGGAGACAAGCGCAAAGCCAAGTCTCTGATGAGACTCATTGTGAAATCCACCCCAGCAAGATTACTGGCAGTTCGGCAAGTAACACAGCTTAATACTGGGAAGAAGACAGCGGGAGTAGACGGCAAGGCTTCTCTCTCATTCGAGCAACGGTTCGCCTTGAGTGAACAACTCAAGCAGCCGATTAATACATGGAAGCACAAACCTCTTAGGGAAATTCCTATTCCAAAAAAGGATGGAAAAACCCGAATCCTAAAAGTCCCTACCATCGAAGACCTTGCTTGGCAATGTCTCGTCAAGTATGCTTTAGAACCAGCCCACGAAGCCACTTTCCACCCATGGAGTTACGGGTTTAGGACAGGTCGGTCGGCGCATGACGCGCAAAAACACCTGTTCGACCACCTAAGATCTCGCGTAAATGGAATAGAGAAACGGGTCATCGAACTCGATATCGAAAAGTGCTTCGACAGGATAAGCCACAAATCAATAATGGAAAGACTCATTGCCCCACAGGGTATAAAGCTCGGAATTTTCCGATGTCTCAAAGCAGGAGTCAACCCAGAATTCCCCTCTCAGGGAACACCTCAAGGGGGCGTGGTAAGTCCCTTGCTTGCCAACATTGCATTAAACGGGATTGAGGATATTCATCAGTCAGTGCGCTACGCAGATGATATGGTCATCCTCCTCAAGCCCAACGATAACGCCGAGATAATACTCGGTAAAATCAGCCAGTTTCTAGCAGAACGTGGAATGAATGTGAGTGCTACAAAAACTCACATTACCGCTACGACAGATGGGTTTGATTTCCTCGGCTGGCATTTCAAAGTGCAGAGCAACGGAAAGTTCAGATGTGTCCCTTCAGTGGACAACTTCAAAGCTTTCCGTCAGAAAGTAAAACACATCGTCAACAACTCGAATTATGGTGCTACGGTTAAAGCTGAGAAATTAGCCCCAGTAGTGCGAGGTTGGAGAAATTATCACCGCTACTGCAAAATGGATGGGTCGCGATTCTCGCTGTATCACATTCAACACAGAGCGTTCAGGGTGTTCAACAAGGAATCCAAACAAGATCGCTATACCAGCAAGAAACTGCTGGAAAAGGCATTCCCTATGGTTCCAAACTCCGAAAACAAATACATCAAAGTCAAAGGGGATAAGTCCCCTTTGACGGAGACATCATCTACTGGAGTGAGCGTAACAGCAAACTCTATGACGGAGCAACCTCCCAAGCCTTAAAGAGGCAAGACCATACCTGTGGATACTGTCGATTAAAGATGCTCAGTGACGAGAAGGTAAACCTCCATCATGTAGACGGAAACCATAAAAATTGGAAGAGAAATAACCTTCTAGCCATTCACGAAAGCTGCCACGACTACATTCACATGAGCAAACGCTCTAGCTAAGAACATCGGGAGCCGGATGCACCGAAAGGCGCACGTCCGGATCTAACTGGGAGGTGCGGACGGTAATACGTCCCCTCGACCCAACCAGGATTTACAAGCTGCCATCATCGAGCAAAATTACGGCGAATTCTCCGCAGAGGACTTAGAGGAGGTAGCTGGGGGGACTCCCCCCCTTCATGTACCTGATCAACTTTTCCAACTGCTGTTTAGTCGCTAGTAGCTAAACCCGGATATCTAGACAATTACCTTCAATGTAAGGTTATCCCCCACTGTCAATGTTGGGGGATTTTACGTTAGTAGTTAGTGGTTAGTAAGAGACAATGGGATGCAAAATTGGGTTAACGCTTTGTGCTGATTTTAAGTAATGAGAAAAATTATTGTTGGCGTGATGGGACCCGGTGATAACGCCACAACTGCTGACTTGGATAACGCCTATGAACTTGGCAAACGAATTGCTGCTGAAGGATGGGTTCTGCTGACCGGTGGCAGAAACGCTGGAGTGATGGACGCTGCCAGCAAGGGTGCAAAAACAGCTGCTGGTCTAACAATTGGTATCTTGGGAGACAACGACACCAGTGCTGTCTCGGATGCTGTGGATATTGCGATTGTTACCGATATGGGGAATGGGCGAAACAATATCAACGTTCTCTCCAGTGATGTCGTGATTGCTTGTGGTATGGGGGCGGGGACAGCGTCTGAAGCTGCTCTTGCCTTGAAAAACGGCAAAAAAGTCGTTTTATTAACTGACAACCAAGAGAGTCAGCAGTTCTTCACCAGCCTATCGCCAGACAGTATTTTTCTAGCGGCTAGTCCAGGCACTGCTATTAAGTTTGTTAAAGAAATTTTAATTAAGCACCGCTAAATTAGGGCAATTGTCGGCGAGTTAGGGAAACTGCGACGCTTGCATCACCCTTCTTGGCGGACAGTAGGCAGCTCGCAGATTAACTTGTGGCCTTTGTATTCAGAGGATTTATCACTTAGACTCATGTAATTTTTTACGCTACAATGACATCGTTAAGCTTTGTTGCACAACCTTAAGGAAGATTGATCTGTAATCTTTGATACCTGAATGAATCAAGCTTCCCATTCCGCTTTAATCTAGAAAGCAGTTAGAGAGGACTGAACATAATGGCATACGAACTTCCAGATCTACCTTATGCCTACGATGCGCTAGACCCTTATATCTCCGCTAAGACTTTTGAGTTTCATCACGACAAGCATCATGCGGCTTACGTGACTAACTACAACAAGATGGTGGAAGACGCCGGAATGGCTGACAAGTCAATCGAGGAAGTCATTAAGGCAACCTACAATGACTCGTCCAAGAGCGGTCTGTTCAATAATGGAGCGCAGGCTTGGAATCACACGTTCTTCTGGAACAGTATGAAACCCGGTGGCGGCGGTGCTCCCACAGGTGCCGTAGCTGACAAGATCAATTCGGACTTGGGTGGCTATGACAAGTTCAAAGAAGATTTCAAGAAAGCTGCTGCAACCCAATTCGGTAGTGGCTGGGCTTGGCTTGTCCTCGACAATGGTACTCTCAAGATCGCCAACTCTCCTAATGCGGTCAACCCGATCGCATTAGGACAAACGCCTCTGCTGACTCTTGATGTCTGGGAACATGCCTACTATCTGGATTACCAGAATAAGCGCCCCGACTTCATTGATGCGTTTATCAACAACCTGATTAACTGGGACTTCGTTAATCAGAATATGGCTGCTGCTTAGTCATTTTCCCGATCAGAGGGAAGCTAAGTACAGCTAATTCCTCTTGAATTAAGAACCAAAGAGGACAGTCACGACTAAAACTGTGGCTGTCTTTTCTTAAGAGTGAGTGATGCCCTACTAAATTTGATGGCTGATGGATAGTAAAGATTTAGCGCAATACATTGAAGCTACAGATAGCATTTCCAAGCCCTGGCTGTTAGTGCAATTGCGCTTGCAGAAACTCCAAGAGCAAAGAGCAACACTGTCACCCGATGCCTACGCCACAAGCTTAGAGGATATTCATCAGGATTTGATGAATCTTGGGGAATGGTGGAAGGGCATCGAAGGTGAGGTTTTT
>JAIUYC010000329.1 GCA_020216575.1 Coleofasciculus sp. S288
GGCAGGAACTCAGATGCAGGTGGTTCTCGACCAGACACCGTTCTATGCAGAGTCTGGGGGACAAATTGGCGATCGCGGTTACTTGAGCGGCGATAACCTGCTGGTTCGCGTTGAAGATGTCAAGA
Source organism: Coleofasciculus sp. S288 (assembly GCA_020216575.1). Taxonomy (GTDB): domain Bacteria; phylum Cyanobacteriota; class Cyanobacteriia; order Cyanobacteriales; family Coleofasciculaceae; genus JAIUYC01. The sequence continues at coordinate 126 of JAIUYC010000329.1, forward strand.
AAGAAGGGAACTTCTTTGTCCATTTCGGTCGTATTGAGCGGGGTACGTTGCAGTTAGGGGCAACGGTAAGTGCTCAGATTGACCGTGCTTGTCGCCGTCGCGCCCAAGCGAACCACACGGCAACCCACCTGTTGCAAGCTGCCTTAAGAAAGATTGTTGACCCTAACATTTCTCAGGCGGGTTCGTTGGTTGCCTTTGACCGATTGCGCTTTGACTTCAACTGCTCTCGTGCTTTGACTTCGGAGGAGTTGCAACAAATTGAGGAGCAGGTCAATACTTGGATTTCTGAGGCACATACGGCTGATGTAGCAGTGATGCCGATTGAAGAGGCAAAAGCAAAAGGTGCGATCGCTATGTTCGGTGAAAAGTATGGCGACGAGGTGCGGGTGATTGATTTCCCCGGCGTCTCCATGGAACTGTGCGGCGGCACTCACGTCCACAACACCGCTGAGATTGGGGTATTTAAAATTGTCTCGGAAACGGGGATTTCTGCTGGAGTGCGGCGGATTGAAGCGGTTGCCGGCCCTGCGGTACTCGATTACCTGAACGTGCGGGATAAGGTCGTTCGGGACTTGAGCGATCGCTTTAAAGCCAAACCCGAAGAACTGCCTGATCGCATCACCAGTCTACAGAACGATCTCAAGGCGACTCAGAAACAGCTCGATGCTCTCAAGCAAGAACTGGCTTTGGCAAAATCTGATCACTTACTGGCAAAGGCTGAGTCAGTCGGTGAGTTTAACATCCTGGTTGCCCAACTTGAAGGGGCTGATCCAGATGCCTTGAAAACAGTAGCAGAACGGTTGCAGCAAAAACTGGGAGAAAGTGCTGTAATCCTCGGTTCGATTCCTGAACCCGACAAAGTTAGCTTGGTGGCAGCGTTTAGCAAGGGTGCCAACCAAAAGGGGTTGCAAGCTGGAAAATTCATTGGTGGAATTGCTAAACTCTGCGGCGGCGGTGGTGGCGGACGCCCCAATCTCGCTCAAGCGGGTGGGCGCGACCCCAGTAAGCTAGCGGAAGCCCTGGAAAGCGCACGGGAGCAGTTGCGATCTGAATTGAGCAATTAGTGCAGGTAATGTAGAGGCGTTACGTGCAATGCCTCTACATTATTAATTCCTATTAGTGGATGGCTGGTGTATGTATATTCAGAAAACGATTTTTGTCATCCCACCTAAGGAAGATTTGCAACTTCGTACACGGTGGGATGAATGTATTTGTAGGGACACGATAATATCGTGTCCTTACTTAAATTTGCCTCGATATTGCCGTCTTTCCCTTTGAGATTATCAATGCCTTCTGCGATCGCAAAACATTCCCCAACAAGCTTGATTAAAGGCTCTACCCGTACTCTAATTTCTTGTCATAAGTAGTCGTCTAACTTCAGGTAGATTTTCTAATAACGCGGCCTATCTAGAATTTGGGGAAGACATAGCTTCTTCAACGTTTTGTGAATAAAAAATAATGTTGATGAAGTTATATTACCTAATCAAATCCTTCTGTGTGAGGATGTGGTAAAATGCCGAAAATTAAATTGTTGACGAGTACGACCTTCGCCCTACTACTAAGTGCTGCCTTCATATCACCGGCGATCGCTCAACTCCCTCAGGAGCAACGAGAAGTTGAGGATAACCCAAGAACCGGTCAGCAGCCTGGTCAACCACAGACTATTGAAAATCCGGATGCAACTCCAACTGCCCCTCAGCAAAATAATCCGCGTTCGACGGACGATATGATGTTACAGCAGGAAACCCAGCAACGGACGCTTGAGCAAGACGGGACGTTAGAACAAAATACCGGTCAAGGTCAAGAGTTGCAACAGCGCAATGTCGAGCGACAGAGGTTGGAGCAAGAAACAATCCAGCGGCGCACGACGGTTGAACAGCAACCAACGAATGTTGAAACTCAGCCTACAGTCGAAAACCAACAACAAACGTCTCCAACTACCACAGTGGAAGAAACGCCACCGGTGAGAGCGCTTTGGTAATGAGAGGATAAATGTTCGCAGGACTCATAGTTGAAGCTTGTGCAGAGAAATTCCTGATTAAAAACTTGTGAAGTTACAGATACCAATCGTGTTAGCGCAACGGTGCATAGCACGATTGGTATTCCTCTACAGTAGATTACTCAATACCCTCACAGAGGTTGCGATCGCGCTCTGGTGCGTTGTGCTTCAGATAATCCCCCTCACTCATGCACAACCATCTACATGAGCTTATCGAGCGGTCTGCTGCGATTGCCCCTTTTTTGAACTAACCACAGAGGCACAGAGTTCGCAGAGGGAAGAATACGGAGGGACTTTTTTTTTAGAAGTAACGGATTGGAATGAAGCCAGCGTCTTTAATTAACTTTTGCCCTTCATCCGTTAGTAGCAACCTAGCGTAAGCTTCTCCGGCTTGTTCATCTACTTGCCCATTTTGTTTAATAATTACAAACAGGCGACGAGTTACCGGATATTCACCATTTTGTAATACCTCTATATTTAGGTGATAGTGTTTATTGGAACATTTCTCATCTGGTGCAGGTGTTCCGAGATAAGGAGCAATAAAGGCACTGCCAATATGACGACTGATTGGTAAGGTTTTGACGATACATTGATTGATTACTTCAGGGGCAGAAGCATAATAAATTCCTCCTTCATTGGGAAACCTTCCCACTTTGTTGAGGGCTTGAGTTGTAGTGGAAATAAAGACAACATTTGTTGCAAAGTTTTGATTTCCTAGGATGTTCTCTTTAAAATATTCAGTAGTGCCGCTATCAAGAGAGCGAGAGTACGGAGTAATTTTTAAGTTGGGTCCACCGACTTGACTCCAGTTGGTGATTTTCCCCATATAGATGCCTTTAATTTGCTCTAAGGTTAACCCTTCAATCTGGAGGCTGGGGTGAACTGCGATCGCAATTCCATCAATTGCCACAGGAACCTGCTTCAGCTTAACCCCCCTGTGCGCTGCAATTTCGTACTCGCTCGTCAGAACAGGGCGTGAAGACTGAGAAAACGAGAGTTGCCCGTCTAACAACATCTTGATTCCCGTTCCCGAACCAGGAGGCAGGATGGGATGTTGCGTATAGGACAGATTAAACTTAGGAAATTCTTGTTCAATCTCCTTATCGGCTAAACCGCGAATTGGTGCCCAGGTTGTACTGCCTCCGTACAGCCACGTTCCTGAAGGAGTGGTTACGGAATTCAGGCGAGCGTCATTCGGTTGTTCTGCTGATTCTAAGCGGGAGGGAAGGTTAATCAGATTAATCAACGGTAAAGAGACAGCACAACCAATAACTACACCAACTAAGCCAGCTAGTAACGATACCTTGATGGTTCTCTGTGGCTTAGCCAGTAGTTTGGGAGGCTCCTCAAAAGTTAGTTTAGACTCTTCTAAAAGAGTCTGCGAACTAGGAGAACTGCTACAAAGTCCCAGCCAAGTCAAGGGTTCAACATTGGGTCCGATGCAAATCGTTGGCAACCAAATTGCACCCGGATAAAGCGATTTGAACGGTTCCAAACGTTTGCGGGCTTTTTGAACGGAAGCAAACAGCGAGTTGTTGCGAGTAAACTCCTTGAAAAAGTGCTTCAAAAACTCGATTGCTACGGGATCGGGTATCGGTTCTCGCATTACAATGCTTTGCGGGAGATGCAACTCGGCAAGTTGATTGGCTAACCCCAAACCATCACAGGAATTGAAAATGGCTAACTGCAATCCTTTACGGATGGCTTCTTTCAAAGCATCCCTAAATTCTTCAATACTCAAACTATCCTTCTCATTAATCTCAATCCAACCAATTTGCCCATCTTTATGAGAGCCACTGTGACCAGTAAAAACGAAAATGTGGTAGCCTTGTTCGTCCCACAGTGCCTCGCATAACTCCTTGAGGTTAGGTTGCATCAAACAGATAACTTCTGCTCCGAGTGCCTCTAGTTTCTGAATTACCTCCAAGTCATCTTTGGTATTAATCCCATCACTCCTCCCTACAGCAACGAGAATTCTGACCTTTGAACTGTTGGGAAGCCGTTTGATTGGCTTGGAATTTTTGGGCGCACTCAGAGCAATTTCAGCGTGGGGATAGTGTTCTTCAAATAAATTCCATTCCTGCCAAGGCAGGCGGCGCAAGTCAATGTCTTTGGCATCAAGAATTAAGCGAATCTCCTCATCGGCTCGATCCAATTGCTGCGCGATCGCAATTAACCCATCCCGAATCGGTTGCCACCGACTATCGCCAGAGTTGAGCCATTGATTCAAGTGGGCTTTCACGGCATGGGTGTGGTCAGAGTTAGAATGAATTGTCACTCCCTTTGGAGTGAGGCGTACCCCTGGTGCAGGCGCAATGTAGGAGCGTACCGCCTCAATCTGACGATAAGCTGACTGCCATTTATTGAACGATGATTCCAGTTCTGCTGGTAGTGGAGATAAAAAACCTTCAGTTTCAAATTCCCGGTTCGTCCCCGTCAGAATGACTAAAAATCCTTCCTGGGACGTTCGTCTGAGTTTAAGTTTGACTATCGCCATTGCTGCCTCCCGTTGTTTGATGCACTCAGATGTTTGATGCACTCAGACAAAAAACTGTTGTGTGATACTGCTCTTTCCTAAGAGGCTATTTCTTGCATAAATCTAGATCCCCCTAAATCCCCCTTAAAAAGGGGGACTTTCAAGAGATTTTTCTCCTTTTTCAAGGGGGGATAGAGCCAGGATAAGGTATTCAGAGAATAACATTTGTTTGTAAATAGCCTCTAACACTACTCTGACACTAAATCTTTCCTCCTGTTGGCAACTAAACTCTAAGATTATGTAAAACTTTTACCAAGTCAGCTTAAAGTCGGCTGTCTTTTGCCGACTTCAGAACGAACGGATGGGAACAAAGCCAGCTTCTTTAATTAACCGTTGTCCTTCCTCCGTTAATAGTAATCGGACGTAAGCTTCTCCCACTTGCTGATCAACTTGACCATCTTGTTTAACGACCATAAAAAGCCGACGAATGAGCGGATACTCCCCATTTTGAATCGCCTCAACATTGAGTTGGTTGCGTTGAGCCGGACAGTTTTCGCGGGATACAAGCGAGCCTTGGTATGGAGGAACAAACTTCCCTCCTAAATCACGGCTGATGGGCAAGGGTTTGACAGTACACTGACCAATTAGATTGGATGCTGAGGCAAAGTAAATCCCGCCGAGTTCACCTTGATTGTTCTGAGGTTGCCCCACCTTATTTAGAGCTTCAGTCGGAGTCTTGATATGGATAACATTTTCGCCAAACGCTTGCTCTCCCAAAATCTCCTCTTTAAGAATTTCCGTTCCGCCACTGCCCTTAGGGGAAGAGTACGGTGTAATGTTTAAGTTGGGTCCACCAATTTGACTCCAGTTAGTAATCTGACCGTTGTAAATGCCTTTGAATTGATCTAACGTCAACCCCTGAATGTTTAGACTGGGATGAACGACGACGGCAATTCCATCAAGTGCGACAGGAACTTGTTTGAGCTTAATGCCCCTAGAAGCCGCTCTTTTATACTCACTATTCAGGATAGGTCGTGAAGACTGAGAAAAAGACAGTTGACCGTCCAACACCATTTTGATACCAGTTCCAGAACCCCTCGGTAAAGTGGGATGTGGAGTTAATG
>JAIUYC010000330.1 GCA_020216575.1 Coleofasciculus sp. S288
CAGGCAGAGTCTGTATGAGCAGCCTAGCTCATGGATGAACAGCGTGCATCCAAAAGATCTCGATCGCATCACGGCTGCCATAGAGCGACATCTTCAACAGAAGCAGGATTTCGCTGAGGAATTTCGGATCGTGCGACCGGGTGGGTCAGTGCGCTGGGTCTGGGTGCGTGCCTTTTTCGTTCGCAACGACGCAGGTGTAGCAACGCGCATTGCTGGCATTGCAGAGGATATCACAGAACACAAGCGAGCGCAAGCCGAGATTTTGAACGCACTGCTCAAAGAAAAAGAGCTAGGCGATATGAAATCCCGCTTTGTCTCCATGACTTCCCATGAGTTCCGCACTCCGTTGACGACAATCCTCTCTACTACCGAGTTACTGCAATATTACGAATGGACGAAACAGGAACAACTCGAAAACTTGAAGCAGATTCAAGACGCGGTCAAGCAAATGCTCCAACTGTTAGAAGATGTGTTGTTCATTGGAACAGCTGATGCTGGACAAGTCCGCTTCAACCCAGAATCGCTCGATCTGAATGAATTTTGCCAGGAGTTAGTTGCTGACATTCAGCGAGGGCTGAGTTTGAACGCAACTGCCACCAGTCTCCCCCCTACTCTCGCATTTACGAGTCCCGAAGGAACAGTTCTGGCTTGTATGGATAAAAAGTTGCTGCGACAACTGCTCAGCAATTTGCTGTTAAATGCGATTAAGTATTCTCCCAATGGCGGCACAATTCAGTTCACGGTTGCTTACCAAGGTGACGAGGCAATCTTCCAGATTGAAGACCAGGGCATCGGGATACCCAAGGAAGACCAATCCCTAGTGTTTGAATTTTTCCATCGGGCGAAAAATGTAGGCACGGTTGAAGGAACGGGCTTGGGACTAGCAATTGTCAAGAAGTGCGTTGACCTGCACGGAGGTGAGATTGCGGTAACCAGTGAAGTTGGGGTAGGAACGCGCTTTACTGTTACCTTACCGTTGAATTCCCCCCAACTGGAGAGGGGCTAGATAGAGCAGGGGAGGCAGGGGAAGAATTTTTTTTGTGAGAAGAGAAGTTGGTATAGCAGTCGCCAAGGCGACTCTTGACTCTCGCAAAATCCTGAAACCTTGGCCAGTCAATATGCATCCCTTCTGCTTGATTGGTGAGCCTGTCGAACCACTGCCCGATTGGTGAGCCTGTCGAACCACTGCCTTTTGCTATAAAAATCTCCCTCCCTGCTCTGTTCTCCTCAATCCCTAGCTTCTAGCTGTGATATATGCCATGAAAATAACCAATTCGGATCACTACAGTATAAAGACTTAATTCACCACAGCTTAAAACTCAATGTTCAACAATTTAGTTGTGGAAGTATGCGATCGCTCTTTGAGAGGTGCGCTATTGGCGATCACTCCCTCTTATACCACTTCACTAAATTCCTGACACAAATAACTCCCCCGCTCCCCCTGCTCTCTATCTGTACCAACCTTAGGGGATGAAAACCCTGAAATTCCGGAAACGGCACGTAAATCTTAACCATCTGAGGACTTCCGCCGCCCTCTGTCTCCTAGCTCTCTTTTACTCCCTATGAAAAACAATCCGCCGCCTAGACTCCGACGTGCCAACGCTCCTAAAACGTTGCCTAATCAACTAGCTAGTGACATGGCTCTGGTCAATCACCTATCGGAACTCCAAGGGTTTAGGAAATCAAAAACGCTCGAGAAGCCTGCTATGTCAACTCCGTCTGCTCCGGAACAACAACAGATGAATAAGATTCTCGTCATTGAAGACGAGCGCTCAATTCGAGTGAATCTTCTTAAACTCCTGAGTGCGGAGGGATTCCAAGTCATTGGAGCGGATAATGGTAGTAATGGGGTGGAGCTCGCGAAGCTTGAACAACCCGATGTGATTCTTTGCGATGTTCTGATGCCGGAGTTGGATGGTTATGGGGTGTTGAAAGCGTTGCAACAAGACCCAGTGACGGCGACGATTCCGTTTATTTTCCTCACCGCCAAAGCCGACCGAGCGGACTGGCGTCAGGCAATGACGTTGGGGGCAGATGATTACATTACCAAGCCGTTTACGAGAGCGGAATTGCTAGATGCGATCGCAATTCGACTGCAAAAACAGGTGTCCCTAACTCAGCGCCATCTCCTTGAACTCCAGCAGGCGGAAGCGCAACTCAACCACTTACTGCACCACAACCATTTAACCAACCTCCCGAATCGACTTTTATTAGAAGAGCGCTTCGATAAACTCTTATCTCGAAACAAGGCACGATTAGACAAGCGTCCAATCCTCTCCCTCGGTGTGGAGGAACTCAACCAAATTAATAATGCGTTGGGTCCAGCGAGTGCTGACTTACTGCTTCAGGCAGTCGCCGAACGACTGTACAATCGCGTCGGGAAACGGGACATCGTTGCTCATTTAGGAGCTGCTCAATTTGCTATCCTTCTAACCACAACTCATCACAGAAAAGAGGTGGCAAAAGTTGCCGAAACGCTTCTAGATGCCTTTTCCTCACCCTTTCTGGTCGGCGACCATGAGATTTATCTGACCGCTCGGGTTGGCATTGCCTTCTTTGGACGCGACGGTAGGGACTTAGATACCCTCATCAAGCATGCTAGTGCCGCGAGGGAGGAGGCGAAGAAGCCGGGAATGAGGCCCTATCAGTTTTATATTGCCTCAGTTGGAGCGAAGTCTCAAGAAGCCCTGTTGCTGGAACATGAGTTGCGGCAAGCGTTGGAGCGGCAAGGAGAATTGCAGGTTTACTATCAGCCTAAAGTCAATCTCCAAACGGGAAAGATTCAAGGGGCAGAAGCCCTGGTACGCTGGTATCATCCAGAGCGCGGTTCTATCTCTCCTGTTGAGTTTATCCCGCTGGCGGAAAAATCCGGGTTGATTGTGCCATTGGGGGAGTGGATTTTGAGAACCGCTTGCGCTCAAGCTAAGGTTTGGCAAGATGGTGGATTGTCTCCGTTACGAATCGCTGTTAATCTATCAGGCCATCAGTTCAATCAACTGAATTTAGGTAGCTTAGTCGTCGAAATTCTCACAGAAACTGGGCTTGACCCGGGTTATTTAGAATTAGAACTGACTGAAAGTACGTTGATGCAAAATCCTGACGCCGCGATCGCAACGTTGCGTCAATTAAAGGCGATCGGGATTCAGGTGTCAATTGATGATTTTGGTACGGGTTATTCTTCGTTAAGTTATCTGCGGGAATTTCCCTTTGATATTTTGAAGATTGACCGCTCGTTTTTACGCTGCCTCACGGATGAGAAAAATGCGGCGATTATGACGGCCATTCTGCAAATGGCACGCAGCCTGGATTTGAGAGTTGTTGCCGAAGGAGTGGAAACAGCGAGCCAACTGGCTTTCCTGCAAGCGCATCAGTGTGACGAAATTCAGGGCTACTGGTTCAGCCCTCCTTTATCGGCTGAAACATTTGGAGAGTTGCTTAGTGCTGGCAAACGCCTGCGGAAATCGTCACTATAACTAGGGTGTGGTTATAAGTAGTTGGTTGAGACTGACACTCCGGACGCGGAGAAATTGACTACACATCACCAACTCGTTTTGATCGCACCCCCATAGCTATAAGTTGGTCAATGTCGCAACGCTGAAAAGATGGATTGAGGTAAGTGTCTAATCTACTTGAACTCCTTCTCTCAAGCATAAAAAGGCTCTCACTCTTGCTAATAGCTCATCAAAGTCAATCGGCTTACGAATAAAATCATTTGCGCCGCTGTTTAATCCTTCAACCACTTTAGGTTCTTCATAAGCCGTTACCAGAAGAATTGGAATGTAGGGAACTTCTGGGTTTTGTCGGATTCGCTGGGTAACTTCATAGCCGTTCATATCCGGCATCATGACATCAAGCAATATCAGGTCAGGCGGTGAAGATTGAACTTTAGTGAGGGCTGCTTGTCCATTATCAGCCAATTCAACATCATATCCCTCTGCTTCTAATACGGTTTGCAGCAGGAATAAGTTATCCATCAAATCGTCAACAACGAGAATTCGGTGGCACGACGAAGAAGACACAGATAGCACTCTATTTTTACAAACGTGAAGACTTTAAGATAATTCATCTTCATCTTCCCGATTCAGCACGTCTAGTAGCATCTTACTTTGGATAGATGGTTGAAAAGTGCGACTGTGGCCTACTACCTTATAAACTGGTAAGGCTAGCAACCACTTCAATTAAGTCTTCAGGATTTATAGGTTTCGATAGATGACGCTGAAATCCGGCTGCGATCGCATCTTGTTGGTCTTCTGCTTTGGCAAAGGCGATCGCTCTGACAGCCTATGCCGGAGAATACGATCAACGGCAAGCTCTCAAAGTTGGCTTCCACAAACATATTTCCAAGCCTGTTGAGCCAGAAGCATTAGTCAATGCCATCTCAGAACTGATGAGTTCCGAGACAAGTCAATATGAAGTATAGCTGTCGTCATAAAGGTTAGGACAGATTTAACGAGTGAAACGACCACGTACCAGTAATAAATCTTCTGCCTTCTGCATTGGAGCCCTCTGCCTTGGAGCCCTCTGCCCTCTGCTATATTCCCTGTTCCTAAAACCCAGAGCTTTATACCTCGCCCAATTGAGAATCGCTATATATATAAGATATCGGACTGGCTAACCCTGCACGGTTCTCAAACTTTTGTCTTTTCCTCTAAGCCTACTTTTCTGCGATATGCATGACTTTTTAATTCATTTGTTTAGCTCAGGCTCATTTATTCCTCATGGTCACTGCTACCTGTGGAAACCAGGGTTAGTTTGGTTGCATTTAATTTCTGATGCCATCATTGGGCTTGCTTACTATTCTATTCCCCTAACTTTATTCTACTTCGTTCGCAAGCGACAAGACTTACCGTTCTACTGGATATTTTTGTTATTTGCAGCGTTTATTATTTCCTGTGGTACAACCCACATTGCCGCGATCTGGACACTTTGGCATCCTACCTATTGGCTGTCTGGCATCATCAAAGCTGGAACTGCCATAGTTTCATTGTTTACAGCGATAGAACTTGTACCGCTAGTGCCTCAAGCTCTGGCGCTACCGAGTCCGATTCAATTAAAGCAAGCAAACGAGGCTTTACAGTCGCAAATTGAGGAACGCTTGCGAGTTGAGAATGAACTCAGAGGACTTCAAGACGAACTTGAGCAGCGCGTACAGGCACGAACTGCTGAACTGGTGCACGTTAACCAACAATTACAACAAGAAATTGATGAGCGACACCGGGCTGAAGCGGCCCTGCGAGCTAGTCGCGAACGGTTGGTTTTGGCACAACAAGTTGGCAAAATTGGCACTTGTGAATGGAATGTTCAAACCGGAGAATTGATCTGGACAGAAGAGATGGAAGCCCTATTTGGGCTTGCACCTGGAAGTTTTGAGGGGAGCTATGAGCATTGGTTGAAACGATTACATCCAGACGATCGCCCTGGCGCAGATCGTGCCGCCCGACGCAGTACCACAGAAGGCGCCGACTTCGACACCGAATTGCGGATTATCCTGCCTGATGGAAGGATGCGCTGGGTGGCTGCCAGGGCAAAGCTTTTCTATGATGATGCAGGCCAACCTGATCGCTTGATTGGGGTGAATATGGACATCACCGATCGCAAGGAAGTCCAACAAGAACTCCAACAAACTCTACAAACCTTAAGGACGCTCATTCAAGCTTCGCCGCTGCCGATTGTTGTCATTGAACCGGATATGACCGTAAAACTGTGGAATG
>JAIUYC010000331.1 GCA_020216575.1 Coleofasciculus sp. S288
GCAGCAAACCGCATCAAAGATGAGTTTTTAGCCGTACTGTCTCATGAGTTGCGATCGCCTCTCAACCCGATTCTGGGTTGGGCGAAGCTGTTACAATCCCGTACCCTCGACGAGCAAAAGACAAAACACGCGCTAGCAACAATCGAGCGCAATGCTAGCTTGCAAACACAACTGATTGGAGACTTGCTCGATGTCTCCCGCATCCTGCAAGGCAAACTGAGTCTCAACATTGCTCCGGTTGATTTAGCTGCCACAATTATGGCAGCGATGGAAACAGTGCGTCTAGCCGCACAAGCCAAGTCGATTCAAATCCACATGACGCTTAACGAAGCAATCGGGAAGGTTGCAGGGGATTCAGCCCGTCTCCAGCAAATCATCTGGAATCTATTATCGAATGCGGTGAAATTCACACCCCAAGGAGGACGGGTAGAAGTTCGCTTGGAGCGGATTGGAACTCAAGCCCAAATCACCATCAGCGATACGGGCAAGGGCATCAGTCCCGACTTTTTACCGTATGTATTTGACTATTTCCGTCAGGCAGATGGTGCCACAACCCGAAAATTTGGGGGATTAGGGCTAGGGTTGGCAATTGTCCGCCATCTGACAGAATTACACGGTGGCACGGTAACAGCAGAAAGTCTGGGGGAAGGGCAGGGAGCAAGCTTTACAGTCAGGCTACCGCTGCTCAAGGAAACTGCTGGATTAGAGAACGAGCCGAGTTCCAATTGTTCAACGGATGAGCTTGCCACTTCACTGCTTGCAGGTCTTTCTATCCTGGTTGTGGATGATGATGCCGATACTCGTGAGTATCTCAGCTTTGTGTTGGAGCAAGCTGGAGCAACGGTGATTTGCGCCGCATCCGCCGATGAAGCCCTGCAAGTCTTGGTGCAATCCACCCCAGATATCTTACTCAGTGACATCGGGATGGCAGAGATGGATGGCTATATGTTGATGCGGCGGGTGCGAGCGATGCCATGCGATCGAGGCGGACAAATTCGAGCGATCGCACTAACTGCCTATGCGGGGGAAATGAACCAGCGACAGGCTCTTGCCGCAGGCTTTCAACGGCACATCGCCAAACCTGTAGAGCCAGAAACACTGATTCAGGCAATAACTTCCTTAAACTCTACTCACGCTAGCTTCGTTAGACAGCCCTAAATAACGCCATCTCATTCCCGTTGCATTTCCCATTCTCCACTCGCCCGTTGACTCAACGCTCATGACTGAAACTTCGCCTAAACCCATTGCCATAACCGCTCCTTTGCCTGCAAATGAGGCGGAACGATTAGAGGCACTGCGGCGATACAAGATTCTTGATACTCCACCGGAAGCAGCATTCGATCGCATTACCTCACTGGCAGCGCGTCTGTTTGATATGCCAATCGCCCTAGTCTCTCTGGTGGACGAATCGAGAGCCTGGTTCAAGTCCTGCTACGGCTTCGATCTACGGGAAGTGCAACGGGATGCTACCATTTGCAGCTTGACGCTGTTATCTGACGAGGTTTTAGTCATTCCCGACACTCGGCAAGACGAGCGCCTCATCTGTAATCCATTCGTACAAAATGAACCCAGTCTGCGGTTCTATGCGGGTGCACCGTTGCTCACTCAAGATGGCTTCAATCTGGGTACGCTTTGTTTGCTAGATACGAAACCGCGTGATGCCTTAACCGATGAGCAAACAGCAACCTTAGCAGATTTGGCAGCAATGGTTGTGGACGAATTAGAGCTACGGCTGGCAGCGCGTAAAATTGCTCAAATTGATGCGGCTTTGCTAGAGGTGACTCAAGGTGTCTCTTCTGTAACTGGTGAAGCCTTTTTCTTGGCTCTGGCGCAACACTTCACAAAAGTGTTGGGAGTTGATTACACTTACATTGGTCTGGTCAGCGGAGAGAATCGAGACGCGATTAAAACGATCGCCGCCTGCGCAAGGGGTCAAATCATTGACAACTTTGAATACTTGCTGCGGGATACCCCCTGCCAAGAGGTACTCCAGAACCGAAAACTGTGTTGTTATCCCAATCGAGTCCAAGCCCTGTTTCCCAAGGCTCCTCTGTTGGAACCTCTGAATGTGGAAAGCTATGTGGCGGTTCCGTTCTTTGACTCGGCTGGTACACCCCTGGGACTCCTAGGTGTGATGGATAGCAAGCCATTGGCAAATGTCCAGCTTGCAGAGTCTCTATTGACCATCTTTGCCCTGCGAATCGCTACCGAACTAGAGCGACAGCAAACAGAAGCAGTGCGGCAACAAGTACAGCGTGATTTGGAGAACCTGGTTGAACAGCGAACAACAGAATTATCTAAAGCCAACGAACTTCTCCACTTAGAAATTGCAGAACGGCAGCAAGCCGAAGCTGCCCTGCAAAAAGAACAGGAGTTGCTCAAGGTGCTGCTTGATAACGTGCAAGCAGGGATTGTGGCGTGTAATGCCGAAGGAATTTTGACCTTGTTTAACCGAGCGGCACGAGAATTTCATGGCTTGCCGGAGCAACCCCTGCCAGCAGAGCAGTGGGCAGAGTACTATGACCTGTATCTGCCTGATGGCAAAACGCGGATGCTCAAAGACGAGATTCCGCTGTTTCGGGCGTTGCAGGCACAGAGGGTTGACAATGTTGAAATGGTGATTGCGCCCAAACAGGGAACAGTACGGACGCTACTGGCAAGTGGACAGGTGATCGTTGATAGTCAGGGCAAAAAACAGGGGGCAGTCGTCGTGATGCATGACATCACGGAACGCAAACAAGCGGAAGCTGAGCTCCTGATTTCGGATACCGCTTTGCAGCAGATGCCCGATGCGATTCTGTTGACGGATTTGGAGGGCAAGATTCAACGCTGGCTAGGCAATGCTGAACAAATTTTTGGCTACACGGCAGCAGAAGCGATCGGTAAACCCGTCAATTTTCTGCATCACCCGGATATCAAACCGACGATGACGGCTGAGATTATTCGCTCGATTCAGGAAACCGGAGCGTTTTGTGGTGAAGTGCCTTGTCAGCGAAAAGATGGCTCGGTAGTGCCGATTGAAACGACGTCTAAAACTGTATACGACAAAGCTGGGAATCCCATCTTTTTTATTGGCATCAATAAGGATATTACGGAGCGTAAACAGGCAGAAGCCGAACGCGCTCAGCTCATTGAGGAGCAAACTGCCCGCCTGAAAGCAGAAGCCGAGCAGCGGCGAGCGGCATTTCTTGCCGAAGTCAGCACAGTGTTGGCATCCTCATTGGATTATGAACGCACTCTGGCAAGTGTTGCCAATCTAGTCGTGCCGTTCTTTGCCGATTGGTGCGCGATCGACTTGCTGCAAGACAATCAATTCATTCATCGGGTTGCCGTTGCTCACCGCGATCCTGCGAAAGTGGAATTGGGCTGGGAAATTCATCGCCGATATCCCAAACGGTTAGATGAGCCGGAGGGACTATCAAAGATTCTACGAACTGGGCAAACTGAAATGGCGGCCGAAATTCCAGAGGCTGCATTGGAGATAGTGGCTCAAGACGCTGAACACCTACGAATTTTGCGCGAACTGGGCTTAAAGTCTTGTATCGTTTCGCCACTCATTGCACGGGGGCAGATTTTAGGGGCAATTTCGTTTGTTACGGCTGAATCCGATCGCTGTTACACTCAGGCTGATCTAACGTTGGCAGAAGACATTGCCCATCGAGCCGCGATCGCTATTGATAATGCCCGCCTCTATCAAGAAGCTCAGCACGCCCAACAAGCCACAGAGCGATCGGCAGAGCGCATTACCCGTCTTCAGTCTGTGACGGCTGCCTTGTCTGAATCGCTCACACCCTCCCAAGTGTCTGAAGTCATCGTCGATCAGGGCATCGCTGCTCTGGGTGCTAACTTTGCACTCGTTGCCTTGCTCAATGAAGCTGGCACTGAATTGGAAGTCGTCCAAATGGTTGGCGGTGAACCCAATCACCTAGATGGCTGGCATCGGTTTTCCGTCAATGCCCCTGTGCCTTTGGCAGAAGCCGTGCGAACCGGACAGCCGATTTGGGCGGAATCATCAGAAGCACGAGCAGCTCGCTATCCGCACCTAGCTGAACAGTATGAGCAACACCACTTCAATGCCTGGATTTCGATTCCCCTGATGGTTGAAAGTCAGGCAGTCGGAGGCATGTCCTTTGCTTTCATCGAGCCGCAACACTTAGATGAGGAGCAGCAAGCGTTTATTTTATCGCTGGCGCAACAATGCGCTCAAGCGATCGCCCGCACCTACCTCTACGAAGCCGAACGCATCGCCCGCAGTGAGGCTGAGGCTGCAAATCGAATCAAGGATGAGTTTCTTGCAGTATTGTCCCATGAATTGCGATCGCCCCTCAATCCGATTCTGGGTTGGGCAAAGCTGCTCCGCAACCGCAAGCTGGATGAAAAAACCACCGCTCATGCCCTAGAAACCATCGAGCGCAACGCTAAATTGCAAACGCAACTAATTGAAGATTTACTGGATGTCTCTCGGATTCTTCAAGGAAAGTTGAGCCTTAATGTCTGCCCGGTTAATTTGACATCCATTATTGAAGCGGCAATGGGAACGGTAAGTCTGGCAGCGGAGGCGAAGTCAATTGCGATTCAGACGGAATTTGAACCAGGTGTTGGTCAAGTTTTCGGTGATTCAACCCGCTTACAACAAGTCGTGTGGAATCTGCTATCCAATGCGGTTAAGTTCACTCCAACTGGAGGACAGATAAAAATCACATTAGAACAAATCGGGTCTGAGGCACAAATTCAGGTGAGTGACACCGGCAAGGGAATTTCTCCAGACTTTCTGCCCCATGTGTTTGAGTATTTCCGGCAAGCGGATAGCACCACAACCCGTAAGTTTGGGGGATTAGGGTTAGGGTTGGCGATCGTGCGTCACCTTGTCGAGTTACATGGAGGAACTGTTGCCGTAGACAGTCTAGGAGAGGGACAAGGAGCAACGTTTACCGTCAGACTGCCGTTGAGAAGGGAAAGTACCACGCCGAACGATGAAACAGCTACGGCTAACTCCCTCACAACTGTTCCTGACACGTTACCCCTTGCAAACATCCGGGTTCTGGTAGTGGATGATGAAGCAGACTCGCGTGATTTTCTCGCTTTTGTACTAGAACAAGCAGGGGGAGAAGTGACGGCAACAGCGTCTGCTAGCGAAGCTTTACAAGTACTGATGCAATTGAAACCAGATATTCTACTCAGTGACATCGGGATGCCGGAGATCGACGGTTATATGCTGATGCGGCAGGTGCGTGCGTTGGAATCAGAACAAGAAAATAAGATTCCAGCGATCGCACTAACTGCCTATGCTGGAGAGGTGAATCAGCAACAAGCACTTGCCGCAGGTTTTCAACGGCACATTGCCAAACCTGTCGTCCCAGAAACACTGATTCAAGCGATCGGGAACATGGTTAGAAATTCCAACTCCATTGGGTTTAAACGCTCGTGACATCTCCTACCAAAAACACCTAAAAGCTGAGAGCCACCGTTTTGAATCCTTTATCTTCAGAAAGGGGAGTATGTCAAATCAACCTCTGTACAGGTACGCCGTGGGGCTTCCGGCAAAGAAGCTAAATTTCACCTGTAAGTTTTAAAGCATGACCTTGCCCGAGCGGCAAAGACAAACTTTAAAATCACAGAATGTAACTGGAATCATAACTTTTCCGCCACTGGAACCATAACTTTTCTGTCACAAGTTCGGTAATAGTCATTCCCAGATGAGGAGAGAC
>JAIUYC010000332.1 GCA_020216575.1 Coleofasciculus sp. S288
CTGAAGCGTAAGGAGCCAAAAACTCGCTGTCTGATCGCTCAGCAGGATTTACCGCTACGGTTTTGCCAAACTCTGTGTACTAGCAACTTGCTGCTGCGACTGAATCCAGGACTGATACTCCTCCGGCGTCTGGACATAAAGCTGTGATTTCATTGCCCCGTGGTAAGCTCCGCAGAGTTCCGCGCAAACGATAGGGTACTCACCCACTCTATTGGGTGTAAACCGTAGGTTCGCTTCTCGACCGGGTATGGCGTCTTGCTTGAGCCGAAACTCTGGTAACCAGAAGGCATGCAAAACGTCTTGGGCAGTGATATTGAGCATTACCTCCTGTCCCACTGGCAGATGCAATTCTCCAGAGGTAACGCCACTATCGGGATAGGTAAACATCCAGGCGTACTGTAGACCTGCAACATTAACCGTTAGCGGAACCAATTGATCAGCGTTTTCTGGAGAAGCACCAAGACCTAAAGCGATCGCTCCTCGCTCTGGAGCAAAGGCAACGAGACTAAGATCGGGTTCTCGCTCTTGAGGTGACATCTTGTGAGTATGAGCCACCTGCGGTGTGGAATGGTCATGGGATGCCATTGGGTCAAGTCCACCCATCTCGTTGTAAACCTCAAAGCTATAGACAGAGATAATCAAGACAATAACTGCTGGGATCGCCGTCCATAGAATCTCCAAGGGAATGTTGCCGTGAATGGGAGGTCCATCTGTTTTGTCATCTTTACGGCGGCGAAATCGGATCGCTGCAATGATGAGTACGGCTTGAATGAGGATAAATAGACCTGTGGCGACGGTCATCATCGTGTTGAATATGCCGTCAACGCTGCTGGCTTCCTTAGAGGCAGCTACTGGCAGGAGTCCGTGATTTTGACCGTACCAAAGGCTGATCAGGGTCAGGATAATGCCAGCGAGAAGAGTTGTAATCGAGTTTGGAATGTTCACAGTTAGGCTAATCTAGGACTTTCTGTAAAACTTGGCTAAAAGAGCAGAACAGTTAAAGTCCACTCTGATTCGGCTTGTCAGTATAACCTTTTTACTTTACTAAGGTTAGCCGCACTATCAGCACTTTAGAATCTATAGCTTCTCCTTAAAAAGGTCACACTCCTGGCTGCGTTGGGTGCAGGTTTTAAGCTAAAGCGCCCCTCTTCGAGGTAAGCAAAAAGATAGGCTGGCAAGCCTCTATCTAAAGGTAGGAGGTTCCTGACGTTTACTTAACTTAACTCTATTCTTACGTAGGTCAGACAAATTCAGTGGAGAAAGGAGGATTATTACTTTGTTTTGCAGCATTTCTTAGTAATTTTTTTAGGATCGAGGGGGAGGGACAAGCTTCTTCACTAAGTCCTTCAGTTCAATCAGGATAAATATTAAGAGAACATAAAAATTCAGTGAAGGGTAGTTGGGTTAATGGGTAAACTCACAATCTGAAAAATCTCTAAAACTATAAGGCTATAGCGATGGTTTCATTAGAGTGGTAAACGGTAGAGTTCAGTCATCTTCCAAGGTGAGATGTTAGGTTGAGGATGAGCTGATACTCTAAGTTCAGTTAATTTTGATTTGCAATTGGTGCTATGGCTGAATCAGTCTTCTATCGGTCGGTTACCACGCAGGAGCCATCTCAGCCCTCTGAACATATCCGTCGCCTAGTGTGGAAGATCGCGATCGCAACGCTGCTATTGATGGCTGTTGGCAGTGCAACGCGGGTAATGAATGCGGGTCTTGCTTGCCCTGATTGGCCTCTATGCTACGGTCAGCTAGTACCCAGCAAGCAAATGAATTTTCAAGTCTTTTTGGAGTGGTTTCACCGACTCGATGCTGGTTTGATTGGGTTGAGTGCGATCGCCTTAGCCTGTTTATCCTGGTGGAATCGGCGCTCCTTACCCAACTGGCTTCCTTGGGCATCTACATTTGCCCTAGGCCTAGTGATTTTCCAAGGCGTTTTAGGCGGACTAACCGTTACACAACTTTTGCGGTTTGATATCGTCACCGCTCACTTGGGGACAGCACTGCTCTTTTTCTCCACTCTACTCGTCATTGGTACAGCCCTCATGCCCTACCAAGGAACGGGTGTCGTCGGCAAATTGTCTTGGATTGGTCTAACCGCTACGATTCTGGTTTACCTGCAAAGTCTTTTGGGTGGATTAGTCGCCTCCCGTTGGGCGCTACACCAATGTTTTGGAGCGTCTCAACTGTGCGTTGTGATGAATAGCCATATTGCTGGTGTAGTTCCTGCAACAGTCGCAACATTGGTGGTTGTGTTTATATCATGGCGCACACCCGCACTTCATCCCACCCTGCGACAGTTAGCGAATGTTGCGGCTGGATTAGTCATTGTACAGATACTCTTAGGGGTTGCGACCTTCCGATTACACCTGCAAGTGGAGACGCTAACCGTGGCGCATCAAGCCGTGGGAGCTGCTTTACTGGGGGTACTAGTATCGTTCACCGTATTCGCGTTACGTGACAGAGCGACTGCCACTGAGGTGAAGGCCTGTACTGAAAATGCTGGAGCTACCTAAACTCTTGGGGCGAGTGCGCCCCACTGATGCCTGTAATAGAGTGCGCGTATTTTTTCAAGAAAAGGAATAGGTGAGTTAATGATAGGGACAAGTCTATCCCGTCAGCATGAGAACGTTCTGCAAGTTATTCAAAGCTACTATCAACTGACAAAGCCTCGAATTATCCCATTACTGCTGATTACCACAGCCGCGTCGATGTGGCTGGCATCAGATGGGCGAGTAGACCCCTTTTTGCTGGTAGTAACCCTTGTTGGTGGTACTTTGGCTGCTGCTTCGGCACAGACGCTGAATTGTATTTACGATCGCGATATCGACTACGACATGATGCGCACCCGTCACCGCCCAATCCCTGCGGGTAAGGTGCAGCCTCGTGATGCCTTATTATTTGCGATCGCATTAGCCTCTCTCTCGTTCACTCTATTAGCCGTTTTCGCTAACCTCCTGAGTGCGCTGCTGGCAATGTCCGGCATTGTCTTCTACATGGGCATTTATACCCATTTACTAAAACGCCATACTCCTCAAAATATCGTGATTGGCGGTGCGGCAGGTGCAATTCCAGCCTTGGTAGGTTGGGCAGCCGTTACGGGTGAGTTGAGTTGGGCAGCTTGGTTGCTGTTTGCCATTGTCTTCCTGTGGACTCCTCCCCACTTCTGGGCATTGGCGCTGATGATTCGTGATGACTACGCCCAAGTGGGTATCCCGATGCTGCCTGTAGTTGCCGGTGAAAAACCTACAACGCAGCAAATTTGGGTTTACACGCTCCTAGTCGTACCCGCTTCCCTGTTACTGATTTATCCCTTGGGAGAGTCTGGTATTTTTTATGGCCTAATCGCATTAGGAACGGGAAGCATTTTCTTGAAAAAAGCGTGGCAGCTATTGCAGAATTCAGACGACAAACAACTGGCTCGCTCAATGTTTAAATACTCTATCCTCTACATGATGCTTTTATGTACTGGAATAGTCGTAGATAGCCTGCCCATCACACATCAATTAACCAATGGGTTGTCAGCCAATCTGCAAACGTTGATTAGCGCAATCTCAAGTTGTAGTTAATGATTTAATTGACGATAACTGAGTATAAGGGCGATCGCGTGGTGATTGAGCTGTGCGATCGTCTTTCACTATTTGGTTTTATATAGCCGTTCTCAAATATAGCAAAAGGCAGAGGGCAGAGGGCAGAAGACTCCAAGGGAAAAAAAATTGATGGGTCAAGGTTTCAGTATTTAGCTTTGTCCTAATCACCTTGGCACTGCTATAGCCAGTCTAAATGATTTGTAAAACACCTCCCCTTTGTCTCCCTTGTCTCCCTTGTCTCTCATTGTTCACGAATCAAATAGACTCGCTATATAAGTGGAATACAACCATCAATCTCCTGACTCCTTGCCCACTCAAATTTTACAATTCATTTAGACTTTTTATATGTCTAATTCATTATTTACCCGTCATCACAATCAGCTCATTTCCAGCCAACGAGATATCAAAAAAGTCCCCTTTGTCGAACTATTTAATGGTCGTTTGCAAGGGGTTGTCTCTAGCGGTTCTGACATAGAACGGGTCTATGTTTCTTTTTTTGAAGCTGGATCGCTCGACTATTACTGTAGTACAAACAACAATCGCCCTTGCGGAGGATTGCGCGGTTATCCCTGTAAGCATTTGCAAGAGGTTTTGAATGAAGCGATCGCACAATACGGTATTGAGCAAGTTGTCCGTTTCCTCAAAGTTCCCGGCGACATCAGCCAGATCAAAACCGCCTACGACATTCTCGCACGCCCTGGAACCCTCAAAAAGGAATCTGCCAGCGAAGTCTTCAGCCGCTTTCTCAATTACCTGCGCTACCTGGAACTACACCCCTCAAATCAGCCACTTCCCGAAATGAGTTGGTTCGTGTGAAACAGGGAGTATAGCGGTTCTCAAATGAGTTAGATACAGCCCTCATCTCCTGACTCCTGTACAGACGCGACATGTCGCGTCTGTACGACCCCTGACTCCTTTAGGCACTCCAGTATAGATCTGCGTAATTCTACGTAGAAGATTCAGCCACATAGCGGAAGTTAGTTCTTAACGTCCCTACCTAGAATGAAGATACGAAACTTAACAAAGACTGAGCTTCCCAATGAACACTTACCCTTTTTTCTATGAACCCCTAACTGGAAGAATCGGGAGTTACTGGCTTGACGGCACACAAGTTAAATATAAGGAAGCTGAGTTGATCGATCATTCTTCAGCTAACTCAGCTTATACTAACTACGAACGAACGGTCACGACTAAAGTTCTATGCAACCCATCTCCAGAGCTAGTCTTGGAACTCGTTGCTCGTGAAGCCAACCGCAAACAACTTTCCCAAGAATTTAGCTGCCTTCCTGGCTACAAGCTAAGAAACTTTAACTAAGAAAGCGAAGGCAAGGGCAGAACAGGACTTACGTAAATTTACCTCTAAATCACCATTTGTAGTAGGGACACGGCATTGCCGTGTCCTACCAGATGTGGTGTCTGTGCGTAAGTCCTAAGAAGACAGAAGGCAAGGAAGCTTGTACAGTAAGCTTTCTAAACTTTTTCAACTAAATATAGCAGTCGCCAAGGCGATTAGGACACAGCCAAACTCTGAAACCTTGACCAGCCAATATGCATCCCTTTTGCCTACTCCTACGGAGAACGCTGCGCGAACTGCCCTCTGCCTTCTGCCTTTTGCTATAGTTATTTCCGCCACGCTGCACTAGTGACTGGAGACTGGTAACTGGGCAATGATGAAGTAGACAATTTTGAATTTTGAATTGTTGTGACTTTCCCTTCTGCCCTGCACCAACTGCCTAGCGGTACGACTGAAGCGATCGCGTTTATTGCTAGTCTAGACCAATGCTTCCTCACTGGCTTCGCTAACCTCGACCATCAACATCAGGAAACATTAGGCTCATGCGATCGCATTTTCACAGGCACACCCCTACAACAGCCCCTGACTGAAGCCATAGCGGCTATCCAGCGTAACGAGTTTGTAGAACGGCATTTCGCCGTGTTGGCTGCTGCCCGTGCTTCTTTGCATGGGTCACTTTTTGATACATTACAACAGCAAGCAAGAGACGCATTGGGACGAGCAACGATACCAGACGTAATGGTAGACCATGAGGCATCCGAACCCCCTGCCCAGCTTCCCGTCTTGCTCGAAAGTATCCGCCATTGGTTGATGG
>JAIUYC010000333.1 GCA_020216575.1 Coleofasciculus sp. S288
AATTCGGTCAAGAATGAAAAGCCGTGTTTGTATTCAAACATCGCATCGTTAAACAATTTCGTGCTGATAATTTCACTTAAATCGCAACTAATAATTTTCTGAAACCCAACAGCTAAAATTGCCTTGATCGCTTCGCTCATCCGAACCATTTTGCAAACGTAAATCTTATTAGATTCTTCAAGTTCCTGCTGCTGTTGCTTCGACAGAGGAAGCTCATTGACAAAAGGCCCCTTGACATAGAGACGCCCCCCTGGACAAAGCACCCGGTAAGCTTCGGCAAAGAGCCGTTGGAGGTCGTAAGAGTACACAATAGATTCAAAGAAAACTACAACGTCAAAGCTCTCATTGGAAAAGGGGAGTTCGTGAAAGTCGCCAATGTGAACTCGAATCTGATCACTCAGTCCAGCTTGTTTTACCAGCTCCCTAGCTGTACTGACTTGAACCGGAGACAGATTGATACCATCGATCCTGACTGATGAAATAGTCTGGGCAATGTCAATACTCGGACCACAAACACCACAGCCAGCATCTAAAATGCGATCGCCTGATTGGATACCTGATCGAGCAGCACAGTCAAGATTGCTGCTACGATAGGGATTACCTTCAGCATCCGTTACGAATAGACTGGTCTGATAAGTTGTCCCGACATACTTGAGAATTAGTGGGTTCATGCGATCGTAGTAACTACGAACTTGCTCTAGATATTGAGCAGGAGTTACTTGTGTACTCTTGCTAGCAGCCAAATCAGTCTGATTGGAGTCCTCTGTTCTTTGCTGCTCTTCAATAGCCAAAGTACTTGCATCCAACCAATCATGACCAAATGCCAAATATGCCTTAGCTAACAAGGGTCTACCCGGTTGATAAACAATTTTGATCTCGTGGATTGTTCTCCAGAAAACGCTGAACGCCTTAGATCCAAAGACAAGATCTCCCCAGATTAGATTGCTAGGCCATACTTCTGGATAATCGGCTTTCTGTGAAAGTCCGGGCCAAGCGAGGAGAGCATTTTGCTTACTTGGGGTACATAGCCCCCTGGTAACAAGATAGTCTAACAATAATTCCCAACTTGGATCGGATCGGGGTTGTTTTTCTAAATGGCATTCCAGTCCGATTTTGGGGTGGATAGTATCACTAACATCAAAGGAAAGAACCAGAGAACTCACAAACTTAGATAGGGACAAAACCAAGGGAGAGAGCGTGTCAGTTAGTTCACTCCAGCCAATTCTTACTAGATAGTCTGGTACCTGCTGCGGGGCAATTCCCGTTACGAGCAACCTCAGAGCTTGGATTGGACGAGATAGCATCACGCCGAAACTCGCAATCCTTGCACCATCAGGTAGGGAATTAGTACAAAGCTGGAGATTTGACTCAAGGGTCGAAGACTGTGGATAGCCGGTTAGCCTAAGATACACATCGGTTACTAGTTTAATCAGCCCTTGAGCTTCATTGGCAGTTTCGGCATTCAGGTCTAAGAGAATAGAGGGGATTTTAACGTCCGATGACTGCTCCGCCAAATCGAATTCTAGACCGAGATTTTTCACTCCTTGGTGTAGAAAAGAAGATGGTTGGAGCCACTCTTGGTAAAATTCCCTAAAGGCTTGCCAAACGGGATAGGTTAAGAGGCTTTCTGGCAGGCTTAAAGTGTAACGAGAGAGTTGAACTAAAAAGTCTACTCTGGACTGCTCGGCATCCAAATGACATTCAAACCCAGCAAGGGAGCAGGAGGGTATGGTTTGCGCTAAAGATTGAATGTGGAATAAGGCTTCAGGCGTAACTAAGTCGGGGTGAAGGTAGGGAGTAACTACTTTCAGGTAATCTGCCAGTGAGCCTTTCATAAAAAAAATTTAGTAACCTCCGCAGGTTTCAATATCCGAGAAATTACTTTGACCTAATCAATCATCTGACCAGGGAAACCCTTCTGGTCTGCACTTAAATTGAGCAATAGCACTGTCAACCGTCGGCGGAGCGACTTTAGGACTCTCCGCGTATTTTTGTATTGCTGCCTCCACGTCCTCAGCCGTGAAATTGAAACCACTTTCAGTCCCTAACTCAACTAGCAATTGTATAAAGCTTTCCTTGTCACTAGTTTGTTTCAGTCGATCTTGCAAAGTTGTGTACTTCAGGTACAGATTTTGAAACTGTTCAAACTGCGAACAACCTTCTTCGGACATGAGCAACTCCCTAATCTATTACTCAAGCATAATGATATAACACAAGTTAATACGTTTAGCAAGTATTTTTTGGGTTAATAGTAAATTTGCAAAGATATCATTATACTTGGGAGCGCTTTCTAATAGAATAGCTGAAGTGCAAACAGAATAGTCCTCTTAAAATTTGAGTTTTTCCTTTACCGAAATAACACAAAGATTTATCCTGATTACAACATTTACTCCAAGTTCTATTGCATGAGAAGCGTTACTAAAGTTATAGTTTTTTTTTTGGCAATTCTCGGAATCCTTGCCATTACGGAGTTTCCCGCTTGGGCAACTCCCATTCCAGGACTCAGGAACTCTCCTTCTATTGCAGAGCCTAATTCAATTCAGAGGGATTTAGCTCCTGATTATTATTTCTATATGGCCGCATGGGAGAAGTTCGGGGAAATCAATCGAAAGTCTGACTGCCAAAACAGTATTGCAGGAAAGATAACAAACAATGCAGTGTGGGAAATCTGGGCTGATGATGCATTAACATTTCCTGATGACCCCGATCCCCAAAACCCTCCCCAATGGACAAGTACAGAATCCCTTCCAAAAAAGCTGGAGTTGCGTAGCAAGGTTGAGAGAGTCCGCCTTGATAGGCAATTTTCCTCTTCCTTAAGAACAACAATCACAGTCGGTGGAACCGAAGAGATTCGTAGGGACAAAAGAGCATTTGACTATATTATTAACAATCATCTTTGGTACACACAGGGTCTAGAAGCTGCCTTTAACAAAGAGATGGCGATTAGTTTTCCTTTTGGGTCAATCGAAGTAAAAGCAAACTGGACACCAATAAAACCGGAGCAAAAATCGGATTACCATTGGAATTACGATAGGAACGGCAATCTCTATGGCTTGGTTGCCCTGCATATCATGCACAAGGGACTTTCCAACTGGCTCTGGGCAACTTGGGAGTGGAAGGGTAACAAGGGTCGATGTGACTACATCGGTTGCCATGATTCCTATGGTATGAATCCGCCAGATGTGCAACCCAACCCAAACATTGGTCAAATGTATCCAGCGGGAGAGTTAACTCCGGAGGTAATAAAACTTTTAGAAGAAAAAGGATTGGAAGGCGAGTGGCTTCAGGAATGGAAGAACTATCGTCTCAAGGGAACGCAGAACGGACATTTCAGCGATTCGGTCGGTCAACCCACTCTGCTAGGTAACTCAATTATCGAAGAAGGTTTTGTGCCTTCATCATCCTGCATCACCTGTCATGCCAGGGCAGCCATCAATTCTAAAGGGATGAACGCCTTTCCTCGTGCTGGGTTCAAACCACCAATTCCTGGGGAACCCTTTCCCAATCTGCAAAGTAGCTATAACGGTTCGCCCGACCCCGACTGGTACTATCACTTTACTTCGATTTCTGATCCTTCCAAGCCAAGTAAAATCCTTGAGAACTTACAGATGGATTTCGTTTGGTCAATACCAGTTAAGGCAAAACCCTGTAACAAAGGAGACTGTACAGCAAAACCAGCGTCATTGTAACGAGTTGAAGGAACAGAAGCCCTAGAATGGCAAACGGGTGAACGAGGTAGAACAGATGTACTCTTACAGAACTCTGTTTCCACCTCGCTTACTTAGAAATCTCCTAGCATTTGCTGAGGAGGGAAATATTACGGAGCAAACGCTAAGCTTTCAGGCTTATAAGTCTGAATTGCTTTCATGTACTGAGCTCGTTCAAAGGCGCTTTCATCTGGGCAGTTAATCTGGCTCATGCTGCCCCGCATCTGCATCACCGACTCATACTCGTTTTCTTCCATCCAGTGAACAATTTCTTGTTCAATGTCGCGAAGATGCCCAATCCCATGACGGAGCAACACGCTGACAATCTCGGTGACATTTGCGCCCACCATGAGCATTTTCAGTACATCCTGTCCTTTATGAATACCGCTCGTTGCGGCAAAATCAACAGAGAGACGTCCGTACAGGATGGCAATCCAGCGCATGGGCAAGCGCATGGCTTGGGGCGTGCTTAGGAGTACATTTGGCTTCACTTCCAGCGCTTCTAGATCGACATCAGGCTGGTAGAATCGGTTGAACAACACGAGAGCATTCGCCCCCGCATCGGTCAACTGTTTCGCCATATTCGCCATATTGCTGAAGAAGGGGCTGAGTTTAATGGCGACGGGAATATTCACCTCTGATTTAACGGCTCTCAGGATATCAATATAGTTCTGCTCGACCTGTTCACCTGTGATGTTCATATCCGTGGGGACATAATAGATGTTCAACTCCAGCGCATCAGCTCCTGCTTGTTCGATTTCTTTGGCGTAGTGAGTCCACCCGCCAAGGGTTGAACCATTGAGGCTAGCAATGATGGGAATATTGACTATCTCCTTCGCCTTGCGGATATGATTTAGATACTCTTCCGAGCCAACGTGAAAGATTTCGGGTTCGGGGAAATAGGTCAAAGCTTCTGGAAAACTTTCTGTACCGTACTCTAGGTGATGGTGCAACTCTAACCGTTCTTGCCGGAGCTGTTCCTCAAATAGGGAATGCAGAACCACTGCTGCTGCACCCGCATCTTCCATGCGCTTGATGTTGTCGATATCTTCTGTAAGGGGGGCTGCTGCGCCAACAATTAACGGCGATCGCAGCGTCAATCCCATATAGGTAGTCGTTAAATCCATTTCCGTTTCTCCTTTTATCAGGTTAAGTTGACTCTTGACAAGCCAGTTAAGCGATCGCGATCGGACGACTGATTGAACCCGTTGCCCCCTTGATCCGCAGTGGCGTCAACACGTAGGCGAACTCGTAAACCTTCGCCTCCAATAGTTCCGTGAAGTCAAGTCCTTCTGCTCTTCCAATTCGTGCATGTATTGTTGTACACCTTCTGACCGCATCACCTATCTCCTTGGGTGTGGTTCAGCTGAGGACTTACCTTGAACGGCAATGAATTACTTTGGCATGCTGAATGAAAGGCCATTGTGGTTTTTAAGGGATTTTTCATACCAAATCCGCTATGATTGCTCCTTTTTTGAACAAACCACAGAAGCAGGGGGAGCAGGAGGAGCAGGGGGAGCAGGGGGAGAAATCACTCATTACCAATTACCAATGACCAATTACCCGTCTTTCATTAACCTTCACTCAACCCCATTTGACCTCGAAAGCCTGTAATCAGGCGGCTGCCATCTTTGAAAATGTGAATTTCCATTTGGTCACTCGCCCAGTTCAACTGGTTATTTAACGCTGGATTAAACACATATACCCGTTGATTTCGGGAAGAAACTAGCGAATCTGGGGAATTAATCGCCAGAGATTCCACATAGGGACCATCTACTAAAATGTCGAGTTGCTCTAATAAGGCTTGAGAACCGATAGGGGCATTTTGCGATCGCAATTCCTGCAATGTAAATCCGCTAAATGACATGACATTCAGCCCTGCGGCTTTGACTTTCCTTGCCAGCTCAACCAATGCGGGGGCTTGCCAGAAGGGTTCTCCTCCAGAAAACGTCACACCTTGATTGCGGGGATTGCTGATAATTTTCTCTGCCAG
>JAIUYC010000334.1 GCA_020216575.1 Coleofasciculus sp. S288
TGTTCAGTTAGGTGATGTGAGACAGGCGAGAGCCTGCAATCACTGCTTGACCTGAGAATCCTCCCTTTTCTAAAGGGGGGAGTATGTCAATTAACTCCCACAGTCCTTGGGTGCGGAATCTGGGTTTTAACCTTTGAATGCGTGACTTCCAAGGGAGCGGTATTAGTGTCTAACGTTCATCTGTAGGTAAGGTCTCCTCTTGGTTAAAGTAATTTTGGATTGCTTCCTGACTCGCTTTGTAGCCAAAAGTTTGGATAATCTCCAAAGCTTGTTGGTAGCATTTCACTCCTTGATGATGCAAGCCGAGGCGATTGTAAACGGTTTTTAGATGCTGTAAAAATCTCTCACTGTCAGCCGTGTTGTAGAGAAACATCATGCTACCAGAAGTTGAGTGGAGTGCATGTAAAATATCTAGAGCTTGCAGGTGATACCACAAAGCAAGGGGATAGTTGCCTAGCTTGTAATGAACTGCTCCGATGTAATCTAGGCTTCTCGCCTTGCTGCTGTATGAAGCAATGATATCGCCATTTGATAACTCGCTAATTCGTTGGCGAATCTCCAAGGCGTGCTGATAAAACTCTAGAGATCGGTGATTCTGATTAGCGCTAACATAAGCCGTACCAATACTCTCAAGTGTTGTTGCCTCACTTTGGAAATCGGCAATTTTTCGGTAAATGGTTAACGCTTGTTCAAAAAAAGCTAGTGCCTGACGCGGGCGTCCCAGTTGCAAATAAACTTCTCCAAGATTGTAGAGGGCTGCACCTTCACCCTCCGGTACATCCCCCAAGTTTTGGAACATCTTCATCGCTTGGTGAGAACACTTCTGCGCTTGCTCCAACTGACCCAAACTCCTGTATATTTCTCCAAGCTGATTAAAGATTTTGGCGATACTCGCTTTATCACCAATGTCTTGAAAAATCGATAAGGCTTGCAGACAAGCTCTCAGTGCCTTGTATTCTTGGTCAGTTTGACAATAGGCTGACCCCATGTGGTAGAAAATGACACCTGCGATCGCCCAATTCTTGATCGCTCGGGCAATTGGCAAGGCTTGCTCCAAGCACTTGATACCCCAAGCATACTCTCCAAGTTGGCAGTGAGCTAGCCCAATACGCGTGAGGATGTTCGCTTGAGCCGCGCGATCGCCGTTAGAGTGAGCTTGTTTTAAGGCTTGTTGCAATGCCTTCAAAGCAGATTGCAACTCACTTTGGCAACATTGAGAATTTCCTCGACGTTTTTGTGCTTGGCTAGCGAGTTTGCTACCTTGCCGAAAGGGCTTTGCACAACATTTCGCGCCAAGCGGGGTGGACTCCTGTTTCATGTCCTCCGACATCTGTGCGATCGTACCCTGTTGCGTTACCCTACAGTTGGCTAGCTCCTCCGCAGCCACTTCGCTAGCGCGAACGCTTTGCTTTGCTAACCCTGGCGACAGTAACTCGCTAACACATCCTTCGCTCTGTTCGGCTAGCCGTTCTAATTCAGCTTTATGACAAAGACAAGATTGCATACTGAGAGTTTTTGGAGGATTATCGGCTCATCTAGCCATACCTCTCACCTGAGCGAGCTTATGCAATTTTCCAGCTCTCCCTAACACCGCTTCTTGTCTTGTAAATCTAAGTAGTCATCGAACGACTGTAACAATTGATTCCTTGTTTTGGATAGTAAAAAATTTATAGTTAGTTAAAATTATCACAACGATAAGAGCTATAAACCTTAGTACAGTTCAGTAAGGCTATAGCAATTGATACAATTAGTTACAGTTCCACACAACACTTTTTGACAAAAACTAGGGTCAAACGGCTGGCAAAACCATCCGGATTGAACGGATATCTCCTGAACAGATTAGTGTTCAAAACTTCTAAACTCTGAGTTTAGATATACTTGCGCCTGCTTGCAGGATGTAAGTTTTCGGTTTTTATTAGTCCTGCTTTTCAAAGGTTTTAGAGGCTAAAGCCAAGATAAAAAATTTTTGTGTGAGGATCTAACTGTGACTGTGAATAGAAATCGACTGGCTTCTGTCAGTAGAGTGGGTTTATTGTGCTTATTAGCTGGCTCTTTCCCGTGGGTTGCAGTACCTACCGTTGCCGAGACAACTGAAGCACTCCCCCTGGAACAATCTGAGAAGCTGCCAAGTTCTGAAGACAGCATTACCGCTGAAAACACTACGCCTTCAACTCAATCCTCAGCTGAACTGAATACGGGTTATTCACTCAGTTTACCAGAGGAACTCAGCTCCACTGATATTACACATGAAGGTTCACTCCTTGAGGGCAGTATAGCTTTTCCTTCCTCCACAACTAGGGGAGAAAATGCTGTCCGGAGTGTTGGTAATGAATCGTCGGAGTTACCCATCACCGAATCAAGAATTCTGGCTCAACGAGTAGAGAGCAGTTCTCCAGAATCCTCATCCATGGGTCGGGTAACCTCTGTATCCGAACTGCTAGAAATCACCGCAAACGAATCCTCATCAATGGGTCAGGTTACCTCCGTGTCTCAACTCTCGGATGTTCAACCCGGAGACTGGGCATATGAAGCACTGAGAAACTTAGTAGAGCGCTACGGTTGTATTGCTGGATACCCGGATGGCACGTTTCGTGGCAACCGTGCAATGACTCGCTACGAGTTTGCTGCTGGGTTAAATGCCTGTTTGCAGCAAATTGAGAGACTAATTACCTCTGATGGCAATGATTTTGTCAACCAAGAGGAGTTTTCCACATTGCAGCGCTTGGTTGAGGAGTTTGAGGCAGAATTGACCACTCTAGGAACGCGAGTCGATAACTTAGAAGGGCGCGTCGCTACCTTAGAAGACAATCAATTTTCCACTACCACTAAGCTGAGCGGTGAGGCAATCATCTCAGTTGTTGGCGCGACTAGCGGCGATCCCGATGATGGGGAGGATGCCAACATCACTCTGGTTAACCGACTACGGCTGAACCTCAACACCAGTTTTACAGGAAAGGATTTGCTGATTACGGGGTTGCAGGCGAACAACTTCGGAGGTGGCGTAACAGGTGAGGGCAGTGTCCAGGGGACATTATTCCCAGGCGCGTCTTCTTTCCTGAGCGAAGGAATGACCAAACTGAGCTTTGAGCCTCAGTTTCCCCGGTTTAATCCTCAAGACCTTTCTTCGAGAGATTCTAACGACATTGAACTCTACAAGCTGCTTTACATCTTCCCATCCGGTATTCGGAACTTAACCCTGTTTGCCGGAACTGCTGCTGAAGTTTCTGATGCGTTCCCCGCAATTATTCCGTTTTCCAGTGAAGGACAGGGAGCAATCTCTCGGTTCGCTACCTTGAATCCAGTCGTTCGCGTATCGGGGGGGACGACTCAGAATGGTTTAGCCTCAGCGGCAGGATTTATCTGGAACATTTCCGATACCTTTGATTTGCGTGCACTATACGGTAGCGTCAATGCTGCCTTCCCCAACCAAGGTGATAATAACCTTTTAGGAGCGGGTTTATTTAGTGGCAGCTCCGTAGCTGCTGCTCAGCTAACGATTAAGCCCACTAATAGTATAGATATAGGTCTCAACTACGCTCACAGTTACCACGACCTCAACATCCTTGGCATTGGTACATCACGATTCTCGTCTTCTCCCCTCAATATTCCTGGCAGAACAATTAATGCGGATGGGTCAATCAATCTTGACGGCGCTTTAAACACCCCCGTCAATGTTAATTCGGTCGGTGCTACTTTAGCTTGGCGCTTTACACCCAAGATTGCTCTCACTGGCTACGGCTCCTACTTCTTTGTAGATTCTGCTGCTGGACCTGATGCTTCCTCAGAGCTTAGCAGTTGGATGGTTGGTCTCTATTTCCAAGACCTATTGAAGGAGGGAAACACGGCAGGCCTGCTATTCGGACAGCCGCTTTACCGCGTTAGTGCTGGCGGTGCGGCTAGACTGACAGAACCTGATGTTGATCGTGCAACTCCTTATCATTTGGAAGCATTTTACAGGTTTAAGGTCAGCGACAACATCAGCATTACGCCAGGAGCATTTGTCCTGTTTAATCCAGAAGGAGACGCGAATAACGATACCACTGTGGTGGGCGTACTCCGTACTACCTTCACATTCTGAACGACGGGTTCTTAAAGCAAAGATACTTAATTGACCTGAAAAAAACTAGCCTGCACAAGCAGGCTTTTTTGCATGGCTTTGCAGATTTTAACCGGTTGGCAACTGCACCGAGTGAAGCGATCGCTTTTCTCAGATTCCACTGGCTCATAAATTTGCCCGGAAATTGAAGACTAAATTCCTATAAGGATAGACATTCAAGGGATGTATTCTTTTTGTTACCGGAGTTACCAATGTTAAGTGAGTTTATGCTGATAGCAAATTTTGTTCACAGCTATACAATTTAAACTTGCTCTATTTTTGATTGATTTCCTAAAAGATAGAGAGTTGCGATCGCATCTATAAAAGCTTGTTACCTGTAGCTTAGGAGCCTTCATCAGAAAAGTCATATTTTTTTAGATAAATTTAAACAAATATGTGTAATTTGAACTTGACATAAGAGGCATAAAGTCCTAATATAATTTTAATTTCTCAAGTGGGTAGCCTAATCCATCTGGCAAATGTAACTACTACAAAATGAGAAAGGCCAGATTAGGAACGGAGGAACCAAATATTGGGGCAAATCTCACAAGTTGAGAGAGACACCTTCCAGTCTTAGCCCGTCAGCTAACTCCGTCGGCAATGGGAGGAGCGCCAGAGACACAAGCTTTTTTAAGCCGTAGTCCTTGAGGTCTCCTCAGCAGATTTCACTGCAACAAAAGAGTCAGTGACTATTCTGTTGCCTGACCCACCTCATAACCCGTATAACTCATCTAGAGGATAGGACGATGAATTACAAACAATGGAGTTTAGTTACGAAGAAGGAGTTAAATGGAATCGCCGTTGACTATACCGATCCAGAAGGGAAAGTTTACAGCGAGCCGTTCTGCTTCTACACTCTCGAGGAAGCCTTGAACTACGGCAAAATGTGCATTGATCGAACCATCCGCACTAAAGAGGTGATAAACAAGAAATAACTTAGAGACAGATTGAGCCCAATGATCAGGGGCAGCGCTTTTTAAAAAAGATACCATCTCTCCAAATGGGATCTAATCACAAGTCGGTGGGTGACTGTAAGTTGCTCACCGACTTTACTATATGACTGGGTATTAGTTATTAGTAGTTATGACTCAGCTAACCTTAGTGATTGGTAACAAAAATTATTCCTCTTGGTCACTGCGCCCTTGGTTGGCAATAAAACAGGCTGGGCTGAATTTTACTGAGGTACGCATTCCCCTAGACATGCCGACAACCCATGAGGAAATTCGACGCTATTCCCCCTCTGGAAGAGTGCCAGTTTTGCTGGACGGGAAGTTAACGGTGTGGGAATCTTTAGCAATTTGTGAATATGTGGCGGAACGCTTTGCCCCAACCCTATGGCCTGAGGATGCAGCAGTACGGGCTGTCGCTCGTTCGGTTAGCGCGGAGATGCATGCTGGCTTCGTAAAACTACGCGAAAATATGCCGATGGACTGCCGCGCCCGATATCCAGGCTTAGGGATGAATCCTGGCGTGCAAGCCGATATCGATCGCATTACGACTATCTGGCGGGAGTGCCGGAACAATTTTGGTACTGGTGGAGACTTTCTGTTTGGTCAGTTTGCGATCGCTGACGCCATGTTTGCCCCCGTTGTCTCGCGGTTTG
>JAIUYC010000335.1 GCA_020216575.1 Coleofasciculus sp. S288
AACTAGCCAAGTCGTAACAGCTTCCCGTATTCGCTATATCTGAACGTATTAGTGATAATAAAGGAGTAATCTTATGATCAACGTTCCGTCCCCATCATTAACTTTTTCAAGGCATCGAGTCCTTTCTTTACACGACGGGAAACGGTCACGACACTGATATCGAGGAGTTCTGCTACCTCTCTTTGGGTCAAGTCGTGTAAAAAGACGAATTCTAGAACTTCTCGAGTGCGCTTTTCCAGGTGAGCCAAAGCTTGTTGTAGGCGAATCTGGTCTTCTTGCGCTAACTGAAAACTGCGATACCGGGGGTCGGGGACGAGTTCACCCAAACTAGTGACCCCTTCGTCTGTGTCCCGCACGGGTGTATCCAGGCTTAGAGGTTCACGATTTTGATGCGCGAGCTTAATTTCTTCCCATTCGCTTAGAGGAATGTCTAAAGCAGCCGCAACCTCTGAATCTGTGGGTTGTCGATTGAACTTCACTCGTAAATCTTGAGTAACCGTTACAGATTGCTGCCGCAGTGCCAGCCAGTGTCGAGGCATGCGAACCGAGCAACCGCGATCGCGTAAATAGTGCTGAATTTCTCCACGAATGTAAGGAATGGCAAATGAACTAAAAGCAGTTCCTTTCGTCGTGTCAAAGCGTTCAATAGCACGAATCAAACCGATACAGCCCACCTGAAGCAAATCGTCATAGCTTTCGGTACACTGATTAACCCAGTGATGGGCTTCTCGTCTCACCAGTCCGAAGTTGAGATGAACTAGCTGGTTACGAACTTCAGCAGAATGGTTTTGCTGGTATTCGCGCAATAATCTCAGGCTCTCATGCTTCAGGTCGTGGGTAGTGGAGGTAGACATATCTTAATCTGGGTGGTAGAGCACAGTCTGAAGAGAGACTCTCAGCGCATACAAGAGCCTTTTTCGCAAGTTGATGTGACTTGAAACACATACTTCTATATTTTTAGACGTCCTAGCACCCATCAAAATAAATGCGCCTAAACAAGACTAAAGTGAATGACTTTTTGGGTTAGTCTTCAATCTTGTCGTCAGCAGATGTACTGCCATCAGCTCATTTTAGCAGTTGACTGCGAGATATTAAAGCCGTAATTTCACGGAGTTAAGCCATTAGGAGCATCAGTACTTTTACGACAACACTTACAAGAAAAGGGGCAGAAGCCCCTTCTCAGACACTCTTGCAAAAATCGAGGAAATCCTGATGCTAGGCTTGTTGGGGTTCGATTCTGGCGTAAAAGATCCCCCGAACCCTTACCTCTTCTGGCTCGTCAGAACCCAAGTCAGTATCAGAAGGCTGTTCGCTCTCAAATGTACCAGCAATCTCACCCGTATAGCTATCTACCTTAGCTACTTGCAGGGAAATTTTGCCGTTGAGAGTTTCTACTCGCTTGATATTGGCACGAGTTAGCTCATCCCGGTCAGCTTGAGATGGAAGGGCAACTGCATTATCGTAGCCCGCTGCGACGCCACGACCCTTTGGATCGAGGAAAACAGCACCTCGGTAGGACGGAACTTTGAATTCTCCTTCAAAGTCGGTAGAGGTGTTGATGCTATCAAGTCCAGGTTGGGACTTGGCCACCAAATTTTTAACTGTGAACAGGAAAGGTATTTGCTCGCCACCAGCCAGTTGGACGGTGATGGCCTGGAAGTCTATACCATCTTTTTCAATAAAAGTCAAAGTTCCATCCTCAGAAACTTTTAAGTCTCCTCGAATTTGGTCAAGGCTGGACGTGCGCCGTGTCAATAACTTGCCAGGAACAAATTCTGCCTCTTGCCGCTTATTGGCAGGTTCTTCCTTGACAAAAAACGTAGTTGGCTGTAAACAAAGGTCTGTCAGCACATAAGATTGGCTAGAGTCTATGGGAATAGCCCCGCGAGTGGTTTCTGCCAGTTGTGGACAGTTATTAGCCAGACCCGTACCTTTAATTTGGTCGTAGGTGAGTGGAACATCGGTCGCTGTGGCTGGACCTCCACTACAAGCTGTTAACACCCCCAGGCACAGAGCCAGAAGGGCAACGATGAAAGCGCGATACCTCATGGTCAACCTCAATGTCAATATCTGATCAGAAAATTTTTCTTATGGTGATGCGTGAATCGGACTCCAATAAATTAGGAGTGCAACAGCCGTTGTCCTCAAGACAAAGAGATACCCACAATTCACTATCTACCCATGCTATAGTTTGGGACACGCGAACTCTCCGGTGAACAATTCCATCTGATTGAACTGCTGCAAAATTAAGCGCAGTCCTTAAGATGGCACCGAATGTGCGATCCTTAGCTCTTGATTAAGAGCATTGTACACTCCGAAGGGTCGCCTTTTATTCTTCTGGATAAAGCTCTCTGATGGCATCCGGTTAACTTTTACTTCGGAGAGTCAACCCCCCTGCGAAATAAATCAACCAGATAAACAGTGATGGCATGAACGGCGACAAGAATTCAGATTCAAGGCAGTTAGAGGCGAAACTGCAAGCTATTACCGCCGACATTCGTGCTTTAGCGAATAGCTACCAAGGTAATAGTCTAGCGCTGTTGACGTTGCTGCGAGCTTTGGAGCAGGTACACCGCGAGATTCAAGAAAACTTGTTCCAAGCCTCGTTGCCGAGCAATCGACAGGAACTCTATGCCTTCTTGAGAGACATGGAAGAAGCAGGAGGCTGGCCTTATATTGAGCGTATGCGGCTGCGATCGCTGTTGGAAAATCTGTTATGCCAATCCCCTACCCCGGACACGAACGACGACGATTAAAGAACTAAGCCTGCGCTCCAGAGCGAGACACTGAGCCTCACAAGTGCTAAGATCCTGCCGTTCAGTCTAGAAATTTCAGAAACCCAATATCTTACTATGCCGATTGCCGAGCATTCAATTAAGTTTGGGACAGACGGCTGGCGAGGCGTCATTGCCGCCGATTTTACGTTCGAGCGCTTGGCTTTAGTTGCCCCTGTGGCGGCAAAAGTTCTGGCCGACACCTATGGCGAAGCTACAGGTAGCAACACCATTATCGTTGGATATGACCGACGCTTCATGGCGGAAGACTTTGCCAGAAAAGCGGCTGAGGTTGTCCAAAGTCATGGGTTTGATGTGCTGCTCTCGGAGAGTTACGCACCAACTCCCGCATTTAGCTGGGCAGCAAAGGAAAAGAACGCGCTAGGAGCTTTAGTCCTGACAGCCAGCCACAATCCTGCACAATACTTGGGATTGAAAGTGAAAGGGGCATTTGGCGGGTCAGTTCCCCCAGAAATTACCCAACAAATTGAAGCTCAACTCGATTGGACTCCAGAATCCCCTAGAACCCCTGGAAGTCTTCAAGAGTTCGATCCGTGGCCTAGCTACTGCGAAGTAGTGCGCTCAAAAGTCGAGATTTCTAAGATTCAGGAACTCATTGAGCAGGGGAAATTGACCGTTTTCGCGGATGTGATGCACGGAGCCGCAGCAGGTGGCTTGAGCAAAATTTTGGGTGTGTCAATTCACGAGCTCAATAGCTCACGCGACCCCTTATTTGATGGCGGTGCACCAGAACCCTTGCCCAAATATCTTTCTCAACTGTTCCGAGTGATACGGAGTCATCGGCAGCAAGCAGGTGCGAGTCTAGCTGTGGGGTTGGTGTTTGACGGCGATAGCGATCGCATTGCGGCTGTTGATGGAGAGGGCAATTTCCTGAGTTCTCAATTTCTTATCCCCGTCCTGATCGAACATTTAGCAGAACGGCGGAAGTATAGTGGTGAAGTGGTCAAAACCATTAGTGGCTCCGACTTAATTCCGCGTGTGGCAACGCTGTATGGATTGTCCGTACACGAGACACCGATTGGTTATAAGTACATTGCCGATCGCATGTTGTCAACCCCCGTTTTAATCGGTGGCGAAGAGTCGGGAGGGATTGGATACGGCAACCATATCCCAGAGCGAGACGCCTTATTATCAGCGATGTATCTGTTGGAAGCGATCGCTGAGTCTGGGATGGATTTGAGTGACCTCTACAAACGCCTGCAACAGCGCACGGGCTTCACTTCAGCTTATGACCGGATTGACTTGCACCTAGCAAGCATGGACGTGCGATCGCGCCTCTTGGAACAACTCCAAACTCAGCCCTTAACCAAAATTGCCGACCGGAAGGTTGTGGACTGCCAGACAACAGATGGATATAAATTCCATTTAGCCGACAATAGCTGGCTGCTCATTCGGTTCAGTGGCACCGAACCCGTCTTGCGACTCTACTGCGAAGCCTCTACCATCGAGCAAGTCCATCAAACCCTCAATTGGGCGAAAGAGTGGGCAAATCAATTTTAGAGTTTGAATGGCTTGTGTTTGGACGAGCAAGATTAACGATAACAGCTTTACGTCTCGAACTAAACTAAACTAACGGTCAGGCTAAAACTGCATCTATCAAGCAGGGATGCCCACCACTCTCTCGTCCAAACTCTCATATTTTTGCCTTGAGTACTCCAGAAGCTGAAATCCAAAATCCGAAACGGCTGGTTGTGGCGACAGGAAATCCCGGTAAGCTGCGGGAAATGCAGGCATACCTGGACGATTTAGGTTGGGAATTGCAGTTAAAGCCACCTGAACTAGAAATTGAGGAAACCGGAGAGACATTTACCGAAAATGCTTGCCTGAAGGCATCGGCGGTTGCCTTAGCAACGGGACAATGGGCAATTGCTGATGATTCTGGCTTGGAAGTTGATGCTCTCGACGGTGCTCCAGGTATTTATTCGTCCCGCTATGGTAAAACCGACACAGAACGGATCGAGCGGTTGCTTGGGGAACTCGGTAATGAGCTGAACCGGGAAGCACAGTTTGTTTGCGTGGTGGCGATCGCTCGTCCGGATGGCGCGATCGCCCTTCAAGCTGAAGGCATCTGCCGGGGTGAAATTTTACGCGCTCCCCGTGGGACTAAAGGCTTTGGCTACGACCCCATTTTTTATGTCCCAGACCAGAGGCTGACCTTTGCTGAAATGACGCCGGAAATGAAGCGACGCTACAGTCATCGCGGCAAGGCATTTGAAGCACTAATTCCTCAGTTGAGCCAATTAAAAGGAGTTCAAAGTGATTGACACTGCTCTACATCACGCTTACAGGACTTACGCATAGACGCAATATATGGTAGAGGCGCAAGGCCTTGCGCCCCTACAAAGGTAACTTTCTGCGGTTGATAGAATTCTCTTTATCTTTATCCCATCTTAGGGATTTTCTAAAATATACCGTCGATGTGTAGAGCGTCGTGCTTTTGGGAGGAAGTATCAGAAGCATGAATCACCTTATCATGGGGGTTTGCTGAACAATGCGGAGGTGAACGCTGATGGGTGAGCAGGAGAGTAACACCCTTCGTAATGAAAAAGAGGCTTTAGACCGATACATTGCTTCACATCAGTCAGACCTAACAAATCCAATTGATTTGGATTGGGTTTGTACTGAAAGCAAAGCCATCACAGATATGATTAATGCTGAATTCTGGGCTGACGTTTGGATACAAGCGAGAGAGAAGACGGCAGAACTCCTTCCTCTGCTGAGCCGAGTCGAACGAGCTGCCGCGAAGCGACGACTTAAAAGGCGTTCAGATTAAATCAGTGACCAGTGAACAGTGACCAGTTATCAGGTACAAGATGGGGATTTAGACTCCAAGTGAAACCTACCATGCTTCGACTAAGCTCAGCAGCCATCTTTGATGGGAGCTTTACTACTCAGGGATTAAC